>DASQRT010000195.1:0-3097 GCA_035642795.1 Nitrospirales bacterium | reverse complement strand
GGGGGGCGCGGTTAGTGACCCTCCGGCTGTTCGAAGAGGAGGACCTTTCCGTGGACTACGAAGGACGGCGCATAGGCAAGACCCCGAAGGTCTATCTGACCCGCCGGTATCGGTTCGCGGCGGCCCATCGGCTGCACACCGACGCGCTCTCGGAAGAGGAGAACTACAGGGTCTTCGGCAAGTGCAACAACCCCAACGGGCACGGCCACAATTACACACTAGAAGTCACCCTCCGCGGTGAGGTCATGCCCGAGACGGGCATGGTCACCGACCTGGAGCGCCTGGACCGGACGGTGGAGGAGCGGGTGCTGAAGCGGTTCGACCACCAGCACCTCAACCACGACGAGGCCTTTGTCGACAAGGTGACGACCGGGGAGAATCTGGTGGTGCTGCTCTGGAATCTCTTGGAGAAGGCCGTCCCGGCCGGCACGCTGCAGAAGGTCGGGCTGGTCGAGACCCGCGACAACTTCTTCGAGTACACCGGGCCGAACGTGGGGCGGAAGTGATGGGCGAGGGCAAGCGAACGACAGGAACGGCCACGCTGGAACTGCGCACCCTGGTGGAGCAGATGCTCAACCTGCTTGGGGAGGACCCGACGCGCGAGGGACTGGTGAGGACGCCCGAGCGGGTGGAGAAGGCGCTGCGGTTCTTCACGCAAGGCTATCAGCAGGACATCAACGAGGTCTTGAACGGCGCTCTCTACTCGGTCAAGTACGACGAGATGGTGGTGGTCCGCGACATCGACTTCTTCAGTCTCTGCGAACACCACCTCTTGCCCTTCTACGGCAAGTGCCACGTCGCCTATATCCCCAACGACCGTGTTGTGGGACTCAGCAAGATCCCCCGGCTTGTGGAGGTGTTCAGCCGCCGCTTGCAGGTACAGGAACGCTTGACGGTGCAGATCGCCGAGACCCTGCAAGAGAAACTGAACCCCCAGGGCGTCGCCGTCGTCATCGAGGCACGGCACCTCTGCATGATGATGCGCGGCGTGGAGACGCCCAACGCCGTGGCCGTGACCAGTTCCATGCATGGGGTGTTCTTGAGCCAGCAGAAGACCCGCGAAGAGTTTCTGACTTTGATCAGGCGGGGCAGCTCCGGAGAAGGCGTCTAAGCCTTCAGCAGCAAGGTCTGGATCGCGCGGTCGAGCTCGGCCGGCTCCACCTTCCCTTCCCGCCTCTCCACGAGTTTCCCTTGCGCGTACAGATGGGTGGTCGGGTAGGTCTCGAACGTGTAGCGCTTCTTGATCTCCCGGCAGGCTCCCGGGACGTGCATCTTGGCCTTGCCGAACTTGACACGCCCGTTAAAGCGCGGCGCGAGGTCGGCGAGCACGCCGTCCATGAACGCGCAGCCTTCGCAGTTGGCGATCCCATAGACCACCACCGCGGCGGGACTGCTCACGTACTCGTCGATCGTGGCGTCCGTGACGTTGCCGATCAGTTCGTCCAATGCGTCAGTGGAGCTTCTTCAGCGCTTCGAGGATGTCCTTGTCGTCGCGGGCCACCTTGATTTCCTGTACCTTGACGTAGGCCACCTTGCCGTGCTTGTCCACGATGACGGTCGCGCGCTTGCCGCAGTTGAGCGGCTCGAAGTAGAGCCCGTACTTCTTCACCACGTCCCGGTTGAAGTCCGCGAGGAGCGTGTGCTTGAGGTCGAGGGCGTCGGCCCACGCCTTGTGGGAGAAGAAGCTGTCCGTGCTGATGCCCAGCACCACGGTGTTCAGCCCCTCGAATTTCGGGAAGTCGTCGGTCAAGCATTTGTTCTCACCGGTACAGACCGGGCTCCAATCCAATGGATAGAAGGCCAGGACGACGTTCTTCTTGCCGCGGAAGCTGCTTAACGTGACTTCCTTCTGGTCCTGGTCCTTTAGCGTAAAATCGGGGGCCATGTCGCCCATTTTGATTTCCGGCGCTACTGCTGTTTGTACTGCCACGGTATCCCTCCTTCGATAGAATGATTAACGGGCCCATTCACCTAGCACAGCCTTTCGAAGTTTGTCAACCCGGCCGTGCCTCTGCTATCCTCGTTTGGTGGACCTTTTCAGCACCGAACCGGAAGAACATGGCGCGTCGGGTCCCCTGGCGGATCGGATGCGGCCACGGTCGCTCGACGAGTTGGTCGGGCAGGACGACGTCCTCGGCCCTGGGCGGCCGCTTCGGCTCGCCATCGAGCAGGACACCCTGTCGTCCTTGATCCTCTGGGGACCTCCCGGCTCGGGGAAGACCTCCCTCGCCCGCCTGATTGCCGCGCATACCAAGGCCCACTTCGAGCCCTTCTCGGCCGTCACCAGCGGGATTCCGGAACTGCGCCGGCTGGTCAAGACCGCCGAGCAGCGTCGAATCGTCAAGGGCCAGCGCACGATCCTGTTCGTGGATGAAATCCATCGCTTCAACAAGGCCCAGCAGGACGCCTTTCTGCCTCACGTCGAGTCGGGCACGGTGATACTTATCGGTGCCACCACGGAGAATCCGTCCTTCGAAGCGATCAGCCCATTGCTCTCCCGGTCTCTGGTCGTCGTCCTGCAGACGCTCTCGGAAGATGCTCTGCTCCGGATCATCGAGAGGGCGCTGCGGGACCCCGAGCGGGGCCTCGGCCGGTACCGTGTCGAGATGGACGTCGAGGCGATGATGAGCCTGGTGGCGTTCGCGAACGGGGACGGCCGCGTAGCCCTCAACGTCCTGGAGTTTGCCGTTCTGCACACGGCCCCCGGGCCTGAGGGCGCTGTTCATCTGAACAAGGCGGCCCTCCGGCCTTACAGAAGAAGAGCCTGCGCTACGACAACGGCGGCGAGGAGCACTACAACGTCATCTCCGCCTTTATCAAGAGCCTGCGGGATTCCGATCCGGATGGGGCCCAGTACTGGCTCGCGCGCATGCTGGAAGCGGGCGAGTCCCCGCGCTTCATCGCCCGCCGCATGGTGATCCTGGCGTCGGAGGACGTCGGCAACGCCGACCCGATGGCGCTGGTCGTGGCGACGGCCGTGGCTCAGGCGGTCGAGCTGATCGGCCTGCCGGAGTGTCGGCTGAACCTGGCCCAGGGCGCGACGTACTTGGCTAGCTGTCCGAAGGACAACGCATCCTATGCCGGGCTGCAGGAGGCG
>DASQRT010000194.1:0-3856 GCA_035642795.1 Nitrospirales bacterium | reverse complement strand
GGCGTTGCTTGCGGACCTTGAGCACTTCATCCGCGATCAGCACTCCGACGTTCCCCTGACCGCCAACGCCACCGAACCCGCCTGGAACGGCTACCTACTCACGGTGGCGTGCCCGTGTGTGAAGTGTGCCACCCTCAGCCGCCGGTGATCGGCCTCACCTAAGAGACCGGCCACCGACGGCTGCGCCTGCTAGCCTACGAAGGCTCCGAGACGTGGCTTCACTGCCTCGTGCCTGCAGTTGGCGCAACTGGCAGCACGCTGCGGCCTGGACCCAGGGGCGTCAGAGGTATCCACGGGCCGCTCCCGCCAACGGAGACCCACCCACCATCGACGACGTCACACACTCGCCCGCCCCTGAAGTATCCGAGGGCCAGCTCGTCCACACGCTTGGTCGACATATTCAAGTACACCCAAGTTGGCTTACCGCTCCCCGGCGCGGTCACACAGTCGCTCGGCCCCGGGCAGTACCACAAGGTCTGCTCTGTCGCGATGAAGGTGTCCGAGTAGCCGTCGCCATCGAAATCACACAGGATGCTCGATGGAGGATAGCTCTTTCGACCCGTCAGATTGTCCTGAACGGTCGGGGCGCCCTCCGTCCACTTCACCGCGTCGTTCGAATCGTGGTCGTGGGCAAAGACGTTGAAACGCATGATGGCCCCTTGGGGCAGCCCGAGCGTTGGGGTCCCCCGCAGCTGGACCGCCGCGCCATCCTTGTACAGGAACGAGTTGTAGCGAACGTCGAAGTCATGCCCTGCGGTTCCACACCACCACGATGATGAGCCCGCGTGCGCGGGCCAGCCATCCCAGCACGAGCCGACCCCAGTTCCCTGTGATCCATGCATGTCGAACTGCTGCTCGCCGGTGCCGTGGGACGGCAGCACCAGATTGCGGTACGCGCGATATCCGGCACGGCCGTCACTATGTCCGGAGGTGATGGCGTGGCGGTTGTTATCGAACACGTTGCGCTCGATCAGCGCGTGAGCCCCGTACCCTACGACCACGCCGTATCCAGCCGTGCCGCTATGGAGGTTGTGGTGAAAAAAGTTGTCGTGGATCCACACGGGCTCAGTCGTCGGATTCATCGAGTAAAGGAGGTCCGCCGGCGTGACTCGATGGTCAATCGCCACTGGCACCGCGATCCGCCTATTTGGGTCCAGCACCTCCAGGGCCGAATCAGTCCAACCGGAGAACTCATTGTGGTCGATTTCCACATTGACGTGGCCCAGGATCGGCGGGCACGCTGGCCAACTCCCATCTGCATTCTGGGGGCCGCAACTCGGCTTGACGTCCGTGATGTACATCCCCACGGCGAAGGTACCGTCCTGCATCATGGAGGGTCCCTGAATGCGGACGCCGGTCACGCGCACGTTGTCGCCCTGAATCTCGAACAAGGGCGACGGATAGTTTGTGACGTGCAGGAGGGGCCCCGCCAAGAACGGCTGCCCGGGGACCGCCGAACGCCAGCCCTTCAATACGACCCCATCCCTGATCAGGATCCTGGAGTCAAAGCCCGGGATGGGCGGGAGACCGGTGAGATCCAGATCTGCGTTGACGATAACCGTGGTATTCGGCGTCCCCAGCGCCCGCACGAACATGGACACCATCTGCTGCGCCGAGATGGTAACCAGGTTCCGAGTCCCAGTCCGATCGGACGGGTCCTTGGGGCAGCATGCCACCGAGACCTGCGCCGTATACACTGGCCCGATGTAGAGCCCCAGGTTCGGCCCCCACTGCAGCGTTAGCGGATAGGAGGTGTCGAACAGGGGCTGAACCTGACGGCTGCCTTGCAACCCTACCCTTTGGCCGTTGACATACAGCGCGTAATTGCAGCCGCTGGGGACCTGGACGTTCCAGCTGAGGGTGACGCTATCCCCGAACATCACGGTCGTGGGGTCTTTGGGCATGAAGCTGATGACCTGCGGCTGAGGCTGACACGGGTCCGGAGGAGCGATGACGAGACCTCCTCCGCCCGGTGCTATGCCCCTGATCGACAGCGCGGCAACGGGTGAGACGCCCAGTCCTACCAGGGCAACCATCAAGAGTGCCGCAACATACCGTTTCCCGAAGAGGTTGGTAGGCCGTCGCTGCGGAAGAGTCGTCGTTGCCATGGCGCCGTCCCCTCTGGTGCGTCGAGTTCGCTGCCCAGTACCCGGCGCCGCATCACGGCAAGACCCATGCCGAACGACTACGTAGCTATGGCGGCTACTTCGGCGCCAGGGGCCTTCTCAACTTCCGGGCAGGATGCCTTGAGTCGCCGGGGAATTGCGCCCGAGCCCGTCTGGAACGACCACGTCCCTTCCCTGCGCAACGCGTGAAAATGGTTGTGCGCCGTCGCCGCCGCATGATTGGCACGTCACGCGCACGGAATCGCTGGAGGTGACGGCGATGCAGGAAGCCGATATCGACCATGTTGCTGGCGACGCTGGCACTGGGGTCGAAATGACCAAGGAAGATCTCCGTGAGTTCCTCGGTGCGCTCCGTCGCGCGTGGTCCTTGGAGACGAGTCCTCAGTGGTCGCCCGACGATCCTGCTCGCGGCCAAGGCCCTGTCACCGCCCTGGTGTTCCAGGATCGTTTCGGGGGACAGATTCTCAAGACGCCGATCGGTGACGACTGGCACTTCTACAACCGAGTGGCGGGAAGAATGTGCGACTTTACCGCCGAACAATTCTCTGAGCTCCCCGCTTATCTCAATATTCCTTCCAGCCGGGACGAAGCACTCGCGGGCTCAGCGCCCGAGCGCTACCAAGGCCTCGCGGTCCGTGTCAGCGAAGCCCTAGCCTCCAAATAGAGACATTCGCGACGGTATCGCTGGCGCCCCGCAGGAGCCGGAATCCGGGCGGGGGGCGAATGGGAGCCAACTCGGTGCGACGGTGCCGGGCAAGAACCCCCATACGGGGGCTCCTCAAGGTGTGCTCAGGCCGTTCCCTCCCGGCTCGAACGGCGGGGTGCACCGCGGGCCGGACCGCTACCCTCGAGTGACGCAGGGCGTGATGTTCAAGGCGATGCTGCGCCCGAGCCAGCTGGTCATCATCGACCCGAACGGTCGGCGGACGCGGAGCCGCAAGAAGGTCGCGGCGGCCATGGTCGAGAACCTGTCGAGGCGGATCGCGGAGATCGCCATCTCGGGGCGCAATGAGGACATCTTGCGGTTGATCGCGCTGATCGCCAAGGTGTTCCCGCAGCCGCCGGTCCTGAAGAACGGCAACGGGCATGGGGGCCTGATGACCACGCACTTCATCCCGCCCGAGCGGCGGGCGCCGGCAGCTGCCGCCGAGGAGCCGACGCGTGAGCCGGGCAGCGGGATCGTGATGGACGGGAAGGAGTACGTGGAATGACCGTGGCTGGCAGGGGACTCTGCGGTCCCCCTTGTTCGGGGACTCCGCGGTCCCCTCTGGAAGCGGGCGACATCCGTCCACGAGCATGCCGTTCGACGGCCAGTTGACGGCCAATCCCGCGGGTCTCGGAGCCGGCACTCGGAGGGGCGAACAGGATCTGAGCGATCTGTTTCGCCGCGCCGCAACATACGTCGACAAAATCTTCAAGGGCGCTAAGCCTGCGGATCTTCCGATCGAGCAACCCACGAAGTTCGAGCTGGTGATCAACCTCAAGACCGCGAGGGCTCTTGGGCTGACAATCCCGCAGACGCTGCTGCAGCGAGCGGACCAGGTGATCGAGTAAGCGGCGAGGGAGAGAGCGATGCTGAGACTCGGAGTTCTCGTTGGCCTTCTGTTGGTGTCTGCCTGTGTTGCGTTCGCCGAATCCGAGAAGCCCATCGACGATCTGAGAAATCTCGTCGGCGACTGGCGGTCGGTTGGCGGCGTTTCCGCAGCCTCGATCCACATCAACGAGGACGG
>DASQRT010000193.1:0-2194 GCA_035642795.1 Nitrospirales bacterium | reverse complement strand
CCGCCACGACGGTGCCAGTGCCCTTGAGGACCACGCAGACGTTCTGCTCGCGCGCCACGCGCGACGCGACGCCGAGCCGGTCCCGTTGCACGTCCGCTGTGGTGACGCCGAGCAGGCGCGCCATCTCTCCTGGATGGGGCGTCAGCACCAGCGGTCCGCGCGCCTGGCCGAGCATCTCCTGATGGCCGGCGAAGGCGTTGATGCCGTCGGCGTCGAGGACTGTCGGCCGGTTCACTGACACGATCAGATTGTGGACCAGCGCCTGGGTGTCGGGATGCGTGCCGATCCCCGGTCCGATGGCCAGTGCAGTCTTGGTTTCGACGAACGTGAGCAGGGCGTCCAGAGCCTGCTTGGACAGCGTACGGGCCTCGGTCTCTGGGACAGGATAGGCCATGGCCTCCAAGAGCTTGGCCTCGAGCACGTCCGACACGCTGCGCGGGGCCGCAACCGTGACGAGCCCCGCGCCGATCCGGAGCGCGGCCTGCGCGGCCATTGCGGCCGCGCCGGTCTTGCCGGCGGATCCGGCGATGATTCCGGCATGGCCAAACGTCCCCTTATGCGCCGTGCGGTGCCGAACCGGAAGCCAGGAGCGGATCTCCAACGTCTCGAGCAGCGTCACGGGAATCTTCGCCGCCGCGATGATATCAGGCGGGATGCCGATGTCCGCCACACGGATAGCACCGGCACGATCAGGGCCGGCGCCCAGATAGAGTCCGCGCTTGGGGCGGGCCAACGTCACCGTAAGCGTGGCCGTGATGGCGGTCCCCAGGGTGGCGCCAGTATCGCCGTCAAGCCCGGAGGGCAGATCGATGGCGACGATCGGCTTCCGGGAGGCGTTCATCAGCGAGATCGCCGTGGCGGGCAGTCCTTGCACCGCGGCGTTCAGACCAGTCCCGAAGATGGCGTCCACGATCAGATCGCTGTCCTGGAGGAGAGGGTTCAGGATCGATGCAAGCTGGGCAGTGGTTTCCACCGCGAGGCAGCGCCCGCGGGCTCGCTGAAAGCGTTGCAGGTTCGTGGCGGCGTCGCCTTGCAAGGCGGACGGCGAGGCCAGCAGGACTACGCGTGCCTGGCAGCGTCGCTGCCGGAGGAGCCGCGCTGTCACGAAGCCGTCCCCGCCGTTCTGTCCCTTGCCGGCGACGATGGTGACGGTCTTCCCGCGCAACGGGCCGAAGAACCGTTCCATCTCCTGGACCACTGCCTTCCCGGCATTCTCCATGAGACGGAGGCTCGGAATGTTCCGCGTCTCGATGGCGGCGCAGTCCAGCTCGCGCATCTCCGCGGCGGTGACGAGTTCCATGGTTAGCGCAAGAGGTCTTTCATCTCCCGCACCGCCCGCTCGAGGCCGACCGAGACGGCGTGCGTGATGATGCTATGGCCGATGTTGTACTCGACGATTTCGGGGATGGTGCGCAGGCGCCGCACGTTCCGGTAATTGAGGCCGTGGCCGGCGTTAACCACCAACTCCAGCTTGTAGGCGGCGCGCGCGGCCTGGGCCAGGGCTTCGAACTCGCTGTCTTGCTCCTTGAGCCCCGTTGCGTTGGCGTAGCGGCCCGTGTGCAGCTCGACACAGTCGGCTTCGACGCGGCGCGCCGCCTTGATCTGTTCGAGTTCGGGGTCGACGAAGAGGCTCACGGCGATGCCGCACTGGTGCAGGAGCGTGATCAAGTCCTTGATCCGCTGGCGGTTGCCCTCGACGTTCAGGCCCCCTTCGGTGGTCAGCTCCTCCCGGCGCTCCGGCACGAAGGTGACGAGATGGGGCTTGCTATCCATGGCGATGCGGACCATCTCCTCTGTCGCCGCCATTTCTAGGTCGAGCTTGGTCTGGACGACCTCGCGCAGGAGGCGCAGGTCGCGATCCTGAATGTGGCGGCGATCTTCCCGCAGGTGGATGACGATGCCGTCGGCTCCACCCAGTTCCGCCAGCACGGCGGCGGCGACAGGGTCCGGATCTTTTCCGCCCCGCGCCTGGCGCAGGGTTGCCACGTGATCGACGTTGACGCCCAGCCTAGCCACGGGAGATCCTTTCGATGGGGGACTTCTTCACCGGCGGTATTATGGCAAAAATTTACGAGACAAGAAACCTAAAAGACCCTCGAAGGATACCGAGGCTCCTCTCAGTATAGAAAACCGCAACTTAGGCCGCAATAGCACTTCCCCCAAAGGTTCCCGAAAAGTCAGGAAGGTGCCCTCG
>DASQRT010000192.1:0-6062 GCA_035642795.1 Nitrospirales bacterium | reverse complement strand
GTGACCGAACGCCATGTGCCTGTCCGGTCCGTCTCTCGTGCCGACGGGGCCCTGTCGCTAGGAAGCTGTCAGGCTCGCGTGCTCAATCCGGACGCATCCGAGGGTTTTGGCGCAGCGCGGGCTGAGGGAGCACGCTTGAACAATCAATCGGTCGTCTTACGCCTGGCCTGTGGGTCAGGCACCGTTCTCTTCACCGGAGATATCGAATCGGAAGCCGAGAGCAGGCTGGCCAGGGTCCCTGAACGACTGGAGACGGCTGTGCTGAAGGTGCCCCACCATGGGGCCACGGGGTCCGTGTATGAACCGTTCCTTAGGGCCGTGAATCCACAACTGGCGGTGGTTTCAGTCGGCCACGCGAACGCCTATGGACACCCCTCTCAGGCGATGGTTGACGCCTATAGCCGGCTTGGGATTGCCGTGCTGCGGACGGATCGGCATGGAGCCGTCTCGGTCATCGGCACCCCATCAGGTCTCCAGGTGAGTTGCCAGTCAGGTCGTCAGTTCAAAAGAGTTGTCTTGGCGAATAGAGGAGACAGAAGAGGGGAGAAAAGCGAAGCGCAAAACCTCAAACGATGGTTGGGCTCATCTTCAAGCTGCGACTTTTGGTAACTCCTTATTTTTACTCGATATTTGTTGACACGCCCGATTTTAAATGATACAGTACAACTGGTGTGTAAGGGTTTGCCTGAGAAAACAAGGGGTTTCCCTAGAGCAAACATTGCATTACGAAGACTATTGGGGGCTCAAAAGGGCTCCCTTCGAAAACGTTCCTGACCCCCGGTTCTATTTCCCATCCACGCGGCATGAGGAGGGGCTCCATCGCCTTCTTTACGGGATAGAGGCGAGGAAAGGGGCCCTTATGTTGACAGGGGAGATCGGATGCGGGAAAACCCTGCTGAGCCGGACCCTGATCCAACAACATCTCTCCAACGAACGTTATGATTTGGCGCTGATCGCCAATCCCACCTTTGAATCAACTGACTTCATCAAGGAAATCCTTTACCAGCTCGGTGTCAATCAGAATGGAACCAAGCTGGACGCGGTCCATGCCCTGAACGATCACCTGCTACAGAATCTTAATAAGGGCAGGGACACCATTCTTGTCGTGGACGAGGCCCAGGCTATTGATGATGTCGCGATTTTCGAGGAATTGCGACTGCTTTTGAATTTTCAGCTCAATGATCGCTTTCTGCTCACCATAATCTTACTGGGACAGCCGGAATTGAGGACCAAAGTCGAGGCCTTCGCGCAACTATCACAACGGATTGTGATACGCTACCACCTGATGCCATTCAATGCCGAAGAAGTGGGCGAGTATGTCGATTTCCGGATGCAGGCGGCGGGAGCCTCCAGGGTGGTCTTTAATCCGGAGGCCATGCAGGCGATCTATGACGCCAGCGGTGGGATCCCGCGGAAAGTCAATACGATTGCGGATCTGGCGTTGTTGATTGGCTATATGGAGCAGTGCAGGCAGATCGAGCCTGAGGTGGTGAAAAAGGCGCTTATGGAAGCGCGGTAGTCAATCATGGCGCGTCTCAATGAATTAGTGCGAAATGAAGGATCTCCCCAAGGGGGAGGAGCCGGCCCTCGCCCCAAAGGGGAACCGAGCAAAGCCTCATTCAAGAATGTCGATGCGGCCGCTGCCCAGGTCTCCATGGAGAGGCAAGCCCAGCTGCTTCTGGAGGCGGATCAGTGGCACGCCCAGGCAGAGATGGAATTGACCCCCATCCTCGGTGCCGTCCGCTCGGCCCACTCGTTCTCGCTGGATGGCGTCACCCAAGTAGTAGACGGGTTCGTTAATTCACTCGCGCAAGGCGACCGGCTGCTGGTCAAAGCCATCTCCGCCGAGCGGGGCGGTCTGGTCATCACGAACTTGGTCAACACGACCATCATCGCGATCAAGATCGGGATGGGGTTGCAGTATTCGCGCCAGGATCTCATGCGATTGGGGATCGCGGCGATCCTCCATGATGTTGGGATGTGCCTGATCCCCGAGGCGATCTTGAACAAGCCGGGCCCGCTGAGCACCGAGGAACGGAACCTCATCAACCGACACCCGGAGTTGGGCGCCCAGGCGATCCGGCGGCTGGGCCCGGACGCCGACTGGATCGCGGAGCTTGTCCTTCAGGAACACGAACGGTTGGGCGGGCTGGGATATCCGCGTGGGCTTAAGGGGGATGAGATTCATGAGTATGCTCAGGTCATCGGACTCGCCGACACCTTCGAGGCGCTCCTCCACGCGCGTCCGTACCGGAAACGTTTCCTCCCGCATGAAGCGGTCAGAGAGTTGGTGACGAAGGAAAAAACGGCATTCCCGACGAAGATGTTGAAGTGCCTGATCCAGCAGTTCTCCGTGTTCCCGTTGGGAACGCGCATCCGGTTGAACACGGGGGAGACCGCGGAAGTCGTCGAGTTGAACCCGCAGTATCCGCTCAGGCCGGTCGTCAAGGTACACAAGGATCCGCATGGTCTCTCGCCGAAAGAGACACGTACGCTAGATCTCAGCAAATCGTCGTTGGTCCACGTCACTGAGGTAGTCCAGGACGATCAGTGAGAATGACGTTGGCAGGGTGCGTAAGGGTACTCGCTTCTATCTCCAGAGTCGCCTGCTTGCTCTGCACGCTCTTCGTATTGCTGGGTATGTCGTTCGCATGCTCGCCCGTCCCGTACAACACGTCCAGCGATTCCCCCTATGCGCGTCCGGTCAAGCCGGAAGATCTGTACGTTGAAGAGGTTTCTGACCAGGGACTGCCCAAAATAGAACCGGGGGACAGCTTGGAAGTGGTGGTGCGGCGGGGCGCGGGAGAAGAGCGCTCGCTCGTGACGGTTCGGGATAATGGCCGGGTCTACGTGGGCTCGCTAGACATCGATGTGAAGAACCTGACGCCCTCCGAAGCCGAAGCCCGGATCACCGAGCAAGCGGCTACGATCATCCGCAATCCCCGCGTTGAGGTCTCGATCAAGCAGAAAAAGGTTCTGCTTCGCAAGCAGAGGGTCTTTTTGCTGGGAGGGGGAATTGGGCAACCGGGGACCGGCGCATTCTTAACGGGGGGCGTCGCAAAGATGGCGGAACTGGACAGAAAGACGACGGTAGGCCAACTCCTTGCACAGACGGGGTTCAACGACATTGCCGTGTTGGACGACATTCGGGTCATCCGTGGAGATGCCCGAAAACCGGAGATCATTCCCGTGGACCTCCAGCGGTTCTTTCAGTATGGTGACCGGAGCCAGGATATCGTGTTGAAGGACAACGATATCGTGTTCGTGCCGCGCCAGCGCATCGGGGACTGGAATGCCTTCCTGGCCAAAATTAATCAGACGCTCATCCTGCTCCTGGGCTCGCAGACGTTGAGTCCGAAGGAACTGACGGATTTTCTGCAACGAAATAATATCCAGCCTGTCCAAGTCCCGAGCATCACCGTAACTCCGGCGAGATAGGGAGCACGACCCGATGGCCCAGTACGAACTGAATCTCCGGGACTATTGGCTGGTCCTCCGCAAGCGGAAGTGGATTATCGTCTTCACGGTTCTCCTGGTCGCTGGCTTCACCTTTTTCACCACCGAGTTCTTCGGCCCAACGCCGACCTATGAAGCTTCGGCCCGAGTGAAGTTTGATCGCTCCACGTCAATGTCGGGTCTGCTGACGGAAGTCCTCTCCGGTCCGTCGGAGGGCAGCAGCATGACCACGCAGACGGAAGTCATTCGGAGTGTTCCTGTAATGTTACGTGCGGCGAAGAAGGTGGGGGTGATCGCGAAAGAGATCGAGAGCAATGAGGCGCGCACCTCGCCGGACTCCCTTGCCAAGATCTACGAGTTAAAGAGCCTGGTAGCAGTGAGCCAGGAGGGAAGCACCAACATCCTCACTATTAGCGTCACATCGGGCGAGCCCGAGTTTGCGGCGCGGTTGGCCAACGCGGTCGCCGAGGGCTATCGTGAAGAAAACATCACAAGCCGGAACCGGCAAGTGGACGACGCCAAGCTGTTCGTGGAGAACCAGCTCAAGACGGTGGAAGAGAGCTTGAGAAAGTCCGAGCAGGCCTTACTTGCCTTCAGGGAGCATGAAGGAAAGGTCTTCTTAAACGAAGAAGCGCGCCAGGCGTTGGAGAATTATAGTCGCCTGGACGCCGAGCTCGAGAAGCTGGGCCAGGTCAAACGCGAAGCGTCAAACCAGCTCCGGCTCTTGAAGGCGAATGAAGCACTCCCTGAGTCCGGCCCCGTGCGTGTCTTTTCCGACGATGTGCAGGCCCTGATCGCCAAACTGAACCAGAAGCTGGTCGATCTGAATACGGATCGCGCGGCCCTGTTGATCAACTACATGCCCAAGCATCCCCTGGTTGTAGAGCTGGATGCCAAAATCATGAGCGTCAAGCAGGAAATGATCAAGGAACTCGAGTCCAAGCTCCGGACGTTGACCGATCGGGAAAACGCCATCAAGGAGTCCATTGGCCGATTCAGGGAGCGGTACATCACCTTGCCGAAGGCCGCCCTGGAGCAGGCCAGCTTGGAGCGCGAGGTGAAGATCAATGGAGACCTGTACGCCAATTTGAAGCAGAAACACCAGGAGTTTTTAATCCGGGGCGCTGAACGCATCGAGGAAGTCTCGATTATCGAACCGGCCGTCACACCGGGCTCCCCCAAGAACGCGCCCAAGGCCGCCATCAATCTCATGCTGAGCTCCCTGATTGGCGTATTGCTGGGATTTGTCCTGGCCTTTGTCAGGGAATCCATGGATACCTCTATCGGCACGATTGAGGGTGTTGAAGAGTTCCTGAAAGCCCCAGTCCTTGGAGTCATCCCACAGGTAGACCACAAGGAAGTTGCGCAGGCGATTAAAAAGGTGTTTCCAGAAACACTCGATGCGGAAACAGTGGAGTTACTGTCGCGGCTTTCGCCGTTGTTCGATCTTAAAGGCGTGGTCGCGGAGGGGTACCGGTCATTGAAGGTCAACCTTCAATTCGCCTGCGTAGACCGGACGGTCAAAAGCCTGGCGTTCGCCAGTGCCGGCCTCGGCGAAGGGAAGACCACGACGGTTATCAATTTGGCTATTACGATCGCGCAGGATGGACGGCGGGTCTTGGTGGTGGACGCGGACCTCAGAAAGCCGGCCGTGAACAGCCGGCTCGGGCTCAAGCGGGAGCCCGGCCTGAGTGAGGTTCTGGTCGGGAACGTCCAGTGGCGGGACGTGGTGCAGACTGCTCCAGATCTGATGCTCGGGAAGCTGGGGTTCGATCAGGTCCTGAGCGCTCCGGGAGTGGACAACCTGAGTATCATCACCAGCGGGCATCTGCCGTCCAACCCGTCTGAGTTCTTCAACTCTCAACGCATCGTGGATCTGATCGCTGACTGTGAAGAAAACTATGATCTCGTCATTTTTGACTGTCCACCCATCCTGCCTGTCGCCGACGCCGTATTGATCGGTCCCAAAGTCGACGGCGTCGTCTTGGTCTACCAAGTCGGTAAAATTGGACGGACGCCATTGCTGAGAGCAAAGACTCTCCTTGAGAATGCCCAGGCCCATATCGTGGGAGTGGTGCTCAGCAACGTGAGCGCCGAATTTTCTCCTGATTACCACCAATACCAGTACTATCGCTATTCGTCGTCCTGATCTTGGCGACTTCAGAGCCCGGTCTATTCGGCATCAGTCCGTTTTCCATCCTGTGGCCTAGTTTAAGGGTGGCGTGCAATGCAGTCTAAAGGGCTCATAGTTGCGGTCCCGTTAGCCCTAGCCGTTGCTCTGTCTCTTTACATTGTTTCCAGTGACACCTCGTTCAGCCTGCGCATCGTTGTGCTCGTCGCGTTCCTGCTGGTGGCGTTTGTCTCCACCAGGATCAGCCTCTATCTGCTGGTCTTTTCCATGCTGCTGAGCCCTGAGTTTGTGGTCGGGGGGCTGACCGGCGGCGGGGGTGCGGCTGGTCGTGGGATTACGCTTCGCTTTGATGATTTCCTTCTGGTCGTGATCGGGTTTGTCTGGATCGCCAAGATGGCGATTCTTAAGGGAGGCACGCCGTTCCTGCGGACTCCGCTGAACGGACCGATCATGTTCTATATCGCTGCTGCCGGGC
>DASQRT010000191.1:0-6127 GCA_035642795.1 Nitrospirales bacterium | reverse complement strand
TACCCCGAGGGCAGCAGTTAGAACAGAAGGAGCGCAAGCAGCAGTAGGCTGCGCGACTCATACCTTCTTCGTCACCCGCTCCAACCATTCGGAGTATGAGTAGGAATGCTGGTCCGAGAAGGCGTCGGTGCTGGGAGCACTCGTCTTGAATAGACGAAGCCGCCGTTCGTCTTTCAGAATGTGAACCACCACTTGTTGCAAGTGGTCCTCAACTTTTGTGAGATTCCCGTACGCCTCGAAATTGAAGCTCCAGTACGCTGACCCATCCACCGTGACCTTCGTTAACTCGGCGTTGCACCCATCGCGAAGGAAGAGCTTATCGGCTGGGACTTCAACGATGGTGGTACCGTCGAGAGAGAACTTCCGGAGCGTCCGTTCCTTTCTCACCGCGATCCAGAGATGGGGCGCGCTTGTCCGCAGCCGCTCGAATTCCTTGACCGCCGGTTCGCCATAGGCTTCCTTTTTCCACACCTGGACGGTGCCGGCGACGTCCGCCGTGAAGGTGCGGACTCCCAGTGACTCGACCAGGAGTTTGATCTCCAGCCGCCCTTCGCGCAACTTGAGCCCCAGGCCCAGAGCAGCCGGAAACAGCAGATAGTGATCCTCGCGGGGCCCCGCGTTGAGAGCCAGGTTGCTGCGGCAGAACCATTGTTCGATTTCGTCTGGAATCGGGCCTTCGAAGAACCACCGGACTTCCGCAGTCGTGAGCATTCCCGCACTGTACCCTAAAGCGCATGCAAAAAGCCCCTTGCTCCAACGTCGGAACAAGGGGCCGGGTAACTGAAGCGAAAGGTGGTTAAGAGGCGACGGCAGCCTGGGCTTGGGACGCCGCCGGATACACGCTGACCCGGCGCCGTTCCTTCGGTCCTTCATACTTCACAACGCCGGGGATCTTGGCATACAGCGTGTCGTCCTTGCCTCTGCCGACGTTGAAGCCCGGGTGAATCCGCGTGCCGCGCTGGCGGACGAGGATGCTCCCGCCCGGCACGACCTCACCACTGAAGCATTTCACGCCGAGATACTGCGGGTTACTGTCTCGCCCGTTCCGGCACGAACCCTGTCCTTTTTTGTGCGCCATGACTAGCCCTCGGAAATTCCGGTGATCTTCACACTGGTGAACGATTGCCGGTGCCCACGGGTCCGGCGATACGCTTTGCGGCGCTTTTTCTTGAACACGATGACTTTGGGCGTCCGGCCCTGGGCCACGATCTCGCCGGTGACCTTTGCCTTGGGGATGATAGGCGTGCCGATCATGGTCGTCCCCTCGCCGGAGATCAGCAACACCTTGTCCAAGGTGACGGCGGAACCCACCGCGCCGTCCAGCTTTTCCACTTGCAAAACAGCGCCTTGCGTCGCCCGGTACTGCTTCCCGCCTGTCTCGACAATCGCGTACATCGCCTGATGCTCCGTTCGATCTCAGATTGTGTGGGAGCGCCGTTTTCTAACACACGGCAGCGGGGTAAGTCAAGAAAAGACGCGGGATTCTCAAATGGCGTATAATGGGGTTATGTTTGGCAAGACCCAGCACGATAGAGCAGCAGAACAAGCCGAGTTTCAGTTCCGACAGCGGGCATTGAAATCTCTTATGAGCATGCGCAACAAGCAGCTTCGTGAATCTCTCGATCAACGCATCAAGCGAGCAAGAAGGGGAGGCGCTTGGACAGATCTCACCCGAGCCGAGTGCGCAATCCTGCACAAGCAAGAGAAAGCCCGTGCTCAAGAGCAATTGGCCATCTTACAGCTCGCGTGTGCGCGTACCCGTTGGCAATTGACAGAATCACGGAGGGCCATGGCCAGATCACGGAGGGCCACGGCCAGGGCCCAAACCCTCAAAGCTGCCAGCCGTCTTTAGTCAGTCCTGCTCTTCGCCTGCAAAGCCGCCTCGAGGCCGTTCGTCCACGAACTCCCGCGCTTCGATGAGTTCCTCGCGGGCGCAGATTTCCTTCTCTACCAGCAGGTGCTCTACCGCGGCGATGCGGGCGGTCAGTTCCGGCAGCATGATGTCCAGCGTTTCCGAGATTTCGGCCAGCCGGCGGTCGTCAGTCTTTGCCGGGCACGTTGAAACTGCTTGACGTTTTTTTCCTGACGGCGTTTTCCGCGCCAGTCGTCGCTGTGCCCGCTTCTTTTTCGACGGCATGGCTCCTCCGTTTTCAGACGGTGTGGCTCGAGTGTACGTTGATGGGCAGAGCGATGCAAGGCGTCGGGTCGCGCTCAGTCGTTTGACAAGGTCTGGACCCGCTGCTATCATTCGCTCGTGTTGAAGGAATCCGAGAAGATCTGGCTTGACGGGAAGTTCGTGCCCTGGAAAGACGCCCAGGTCCACGTCCTCACACACAGCCTCCACTACGGGCTGGCCGCCTTCGAAGGCATCCGGTGCTACAAGGGCAAACAGGGCTCGGCCATCTTCCGACTCAACGAGCACGTGGACCGGCTGTTTGCGTCGGCCCACATCTGCCTGTTGCAGATTCCGTACGGGAAGAAGGAGATCGCGGACGCGATCCGGGAGACCGTCAACGTGAACCGGCTCGATGAATGCTACATCCGGCCCATCGTTTTCGTGGGCTACGGCGACATGGGGCTCTACGTGCCCGAGAACCCGATCCGGGCGGCGATCGCGGCCTGGCCGTGGGGCGCTTACCTCGGCGAGGAAGGCTTGAAGAACGGCATCCGGGCAAAGGTATCTTCCTTCACCCGGCACCATGTGAACGTCAGCCTGACGCGGGCCAAGATCGCCGGCTACTACGTCAACTCCATCATGGCCAAGCGCGAAGTGAAGGCCAGCGGGTACGACGAGGCGATCCTGCTGGACCCTGAGGGCTACGTCTCCGAGGGCACTGGGGAGAACATCTTCCTCGTGCGCAACGGCGTCGTGAAGACCACGCCGCTGACTTCGATCCTTGAAGGGATTACCCGCAACTCGATCATGCAGCTCGCGCGCGAGCGCGGCCTGATGGTAGTGGAAGAACGGTTCACCCGCGACGAGCTCTACATCGCCGATGAGGTGTTCATGACCGGCACGGCTGCCGAGCTGACGCCGATCCGCGAGGTGGACGACCGCACCGTGGGCACCGGCAAGCCGGGCCCCATCACCCGAGATCTACAAACCGCCTTCTTCGATATCGTCAGTGGGCGTGACGCCAAGCACGCCTCCTGGCTCTCACCCTTGTAGCTGCGTCGGAGCGGGGACTGATCAATCCGGCAGGCCTTTGCTGTAACAATCCAGGTGGACGTATTCCCATGCGGCCTCATTCTCCGCTGTATCCTTGTTCGGAATGACATAGTCCTCCGTCTGCGTGTCAATCGGCTCCCGGCAGTACACGCAGATTGGAGACTCAGGCATCGGAAATCCTCACGACTCCTCCAAGGCCTGGAGCTCCGCGTCGGTAGAAATTCTTGTCCAGCACGGGATACCGCATGGCCACCGTATCGAACCGCGCGCGGGGATTCTAGCCACGGCGCACGCGTAAAGCAAACCGTCTAGATGGCGCTGTCGTTATGGTTGGGTCGGGGCAGGTGAGGAGGGTGGATTGGCCGGATCGGCTGCGGCCGGGGAAGCAGGCACCGGTGCAGGGGAGGATTGAGATGGCGCCGGAGAATCCGAAGCCGGCGAAGGCGCGGCCGGAGCGGATGCAGGCGGTTTGTCCAAGCCGATGGTCGAGGAGTAGTTCCGCTGCTTGGACATGATCGCCAGCGACAGTGACGTGACCATGAAGATCGTTGCCGACACGGCGGTCAGCTTTCCTAGGAACGTGTTGGCGCCACGCGCGCCGAAGACGGTCTGACTGGATCCGCCGAAGGCGGCCCCGATCTCCGCTCCCTTCCCGGATTGAAGGAGGATCACGCCGACCATGATGAAGGCGACCAGCACGTGGAGGATGATCAGGGCTGTGTACATGGAATGCGCCTACGCCTTAGTGGAACCTGCGATGGAAAGGATTCTAGCAAACTGGGCGGGATCGAGACAAGCCCCGCCAACGAGTGCGCCATCCACTTCGCGGATGGCGAGCAACTCGCCGATGTTATCAGGGGTCACGCTCCCTCCATAGAGGATCGGCACGCGCTCGCCCGTCTCGTGCCCCCACTGCGCGGTGACCCGCGCTCGAACATGCCGGTGCGCCTCGCGGGCCTGCGGGGGCGTGGCGGACTGGCCGGACCCGATCGCCCAGACCGGCTCGTAGGCGATCACGACCTCAGTGCCCTGATCCTTGTCGACGCCTGTCAGTGCCTCCGTCAATTGGGCCGTCAGCACCTGCTGGGTCTGATTGCGGGCGCGCTGGTCCCACGTCTCGCCGATGCAGAGGATGGGCCGCAACCCGTGGCGCAGCGTGGCCAGCACCTTCTTCCGCACGATGGCGTCGGTCTCGCCGAACGAGCGGCGCCGCTCTGAATGGCCGACGAGCACGTAGCGGCAGCCCAGATCTTTGAGCATCGGCGGCGAGATTTCCCCGGTGTACGCGCCGGCGTCTTCCCAGTGCATGTCCTGCGCGGCCAATGATACGGGAGAGGGCCCCGGCCTGCTGGCCCCCCCTCCCGCGCCCACGAAGAGAGATTGCTGAGCGAGAACAGAGGCCACGGCCGAGAGCGCTGTGAACGGCGGAACCACCACAATTTCTAGCTGAGCGGGAAGTGGCACCGGGGCAGCGGGCTCTCGGCGCAGGTGCTCGGCCAGTTGTTCGATGAGTGCCCGCGCCTCCGGGATCGTCTTGTGCATCTTCCAGTTTCCGACGATCAGCCGCGGGCGAGGGGTCATGGGATGTCGTGGGGATGGTGGATCAGGTCGGTTTGTTGGGCAGGGCGGCGATGCCCGGCAGCGCCTTGCCTTCCAGCAATTCGAGAGCGGCGCCTCCGCCGGTGGAAATGAAGGACATGCTCTCGGACACGCCCGCCCGGTGGACTGCCAACGCCGTGTCCGCCCCGCCGACGATGGTCAGCGCGTAGGCGTCGGCGACCGCGTGGGCCACCGCCATCGTGCCGCGCGCGTAGGCATCGTTTTCGAAGAGGCCCATGGGGCCGTTCCAGAGGATGGTCTTGGCGTTGCCGAGCGCTTCCGTGAACAGCTTGACAGAGGCCGGGCCGATGTCGAGGCCGTACCATCCCTTGGGAATCTCCTGAGACGTTACAATCTTAGTCTCCTCGCCGGGGTTGGGGCTGTTCGCCACAACGCAATCCACCGGCAGGTAGACCTTCACGCCCCGGCCGACCGCATGCTCGTAAATCTCCTTGGCGAAGCTCAGCATCCCGTCCTCGACGAGCGAGTTGCCGACCTCAAGGCCCATGGCCTTGAGAAAGGTGAACGCCATCCCGCCTCCGATGATGACCTTGTTCACCTTCTTCCCGAGATTTTCGATCACGCCGATCTTGCCGGACACCTTGGCCCCGCCCAGGATGGCCACGAAGGGGCGCATGGGGTCGGCCACGGCGCCCTCCAGGTACTCGATCTCCTTGCGCATGAGGAAGCCGGCCCCGGCCATGGGGAGGTATTTCGTGATGCCCGAGACGGAGGAGTGGTTGCGGTGGGCGGCCCCGAAGGCGTCGTTGACGTAGACGTCGGCGAGCGAGGCCAGGGCCTTGGCGAACTGCTCGTCGTTCTGCTCCTCGCCGAGGTGGAACCGGAGGTTCTCCAGCAGGAGCACGTCGCCCGGCTTCATCTTGTTCACCAGCATCTCGGCTTGCGCGCCGATGCAGTCCTCCGCGAAGAGGACTTCTTTGCCAAGCAGGCGCTGGAGGCGGCGCGCGACCGGCGCCAGGCTCAGGCGCGGATCCACCTTGCCCTTGGGCCTGTCCAAGTGAGAGCAGAGGATCACGCGGGCGCCTTCGTCCACCGCGTAGTTGATGGTGGGCAGGGTTCCCCGGATGCGGGTGTCGTCCGTGATATGGCCGCTCTCGTCCAGCGGCACGTTGAAGTCCGCGCGGATGATGACGCGCTTTCCCCGGAGGGGCAGGTCCTCGATGGTGACTTTGTTCAGATGCATGCGGAACGGCCGGGTGGTCAGTCGCGTGTAGCCAGGTACTTAATGAGATCCCGGACCCGACACGAATAGCCCCACTCGTTGTCGTACCAGGCAATGACCTTCACCATGCGCTTGTCGAGCCCCATGGTCAGCGGGGCGTCCACGATGGACGAGTG
>DASQRT010000190.1:0-4835 GCA_035642795.1 Nitrospirales bacterium | reverse complement strand
ATGGCCGATCCCCAGATCGACTGTGAGGGTAAACGCGCGACCCTTCAGCACAGTGTTCGCTTGTTCTTCCGCGGCTTGGCCGAGTCCGGTGCCCCGATGGACCACGGGGACCTCGCCATACGTGATGGCGATCCTGTCCGGTGCGATCCGGCCCCCAGCCCGCCCTATGGCTGCCATGATCCGTCCCCAGTTGGCGTCCTCGCCGAACCAGGCGGTCTTGACTAGGCTGGATGTGGCGATGGCGACGGCGACGCGCACGGCTTCGTTCGTCGTCCGGGCTCGTTTGACCCGGAGCTCCACGAACTTGGTGGCCCCTTCGCCGTCCCATGCGATCTTCTTGGCTAGGTCCAGACAGACGTAGTCGAGCAATGCCTGGAAGCGGCGCGCATCCGCGCTGCCAGACGCGACGGGCCGGTTGCCGGCCACGCCATTGGCCAGGCACAGCACCATGTCGTTCGTGCTGGTGTCGCCGTCCACCGGAATCCGGTTGAATGACCGGTCTGCGGCCTGACGCAGGCCCCGTTGCAGTATCGCGCGCGGCACCGCTGCGTCGGTGGCCAGGAAGGCGAGCATCGTGGCCATGTTGGGATGGATCATGCCGGATCCCTTGGCGATGCCGCCCAGAGTGATCGTGCGTCCTCCGATCGTGTCGGAGGCCGCGACCATCTTGACCGTCGTGTCGGTCGTCATGATGGCACGCGCCGCGTCTTCTCCTCCGCCGCGACGCAACTGGCTGGCCAGCACCGGGATCGCAGCCTCGATCCGTTCCATGGGCAATGGTTTCCCGATCACACCGGTGGAAGCGACGAAGACGTCCTCCGGATGAAGTTGCAGTGCCTTTGCCGTGAGGGCGGCCCCCTTCACGGCATCGGCGTAGCCTTGGCGGCCGGTGCAGGCATTGGCGTTGCCGCTGTTCACGAGGATGGCCCGGCCCTTGCCACGGCGCAATCGCTGGCGGTCCAGGATGACCGGCGCGGCCACCACCTTATTGAGGGTGAAGACGCCCGCCATTGTCGCTACTCGCTCGGAGACGATCAACGCGAGGTCGAGCACGTCACCTTTCTTGATCCCGGCAGCCATGCCGGCGGCCAGCATACCGGGCACGGCGGTGATCCCCCCGTTGAGGAGTGTATTCATCGCTATCCTTATTGATTGATCGTTATGGGTAGAGGCCGGAGTCTTGAAGCCCAAGCGTTTCGTCCCATCCCTGCATGAGGTTGAACGCCTGGATGGCCTGGCCGGCTGCGCCTTTGACCAGGTTGTCGAGAGCGGCCATCAGCGTGGCCGTGCCTGTCCGCGGATCGGCGAAGGCCGAGACCTCGCAGAGGTTGGCGCCGCGGGTATGCAGTGGATTCGGCGGTTGTCCCGGGTCCAACACCCGCACGAACGGCTCGTTCTTGTAAAAGTCCCGATAGAGCGCCGTCAACTGTTCCGTAGTACGAGCCTGCCGCAGACGCACGTAGGCGGTGCTGAGGATGCCCCGCGTCATGGGCACCAGATGCGGGGTGAACGTGACGGTCACGCCGAGTTCCTGTTCGATCTCCGGGATGTGCCGGTGGGCCCCCAGCTTGTACGCTGCGATGGATTCGTTCGCCTCCGGGAAATGATAGGGGAGGGCGGGGGTGCGTCCCGCGCCGGAGATCCCCGATTTCGCGTCGATGATGACCGGCTCGCCCAGCAACTGGAGCTTGACCAGTGGCGCCAGCGAGAGGACCGCCGCGGTCGGGTAGCATCCGGGCGTGGCGACCAGCGTGGCCGATCGGATCGCGTCGCGGTGCAGTTCTGGCAAGCCGTAGACGGCGATTTGCAGAAGGTCCGGGCAGGGATGCGTGGTCTGGTACCACGTTTCGTAGGCCTGTGCGTTTTTGAGACGGAAGTCGGCGCTCAGGTCGATGACCTTGCGGCCGGCCTTGAGGAACTGCTGTGCGGGGCCGGCTGACTTGGTATGGGGCAAGGCTAGAAAGATCGCGTCGGCCCTGGTGGCAATCCGGTCAGGGGCTAGGGCTTCGCAGACCAGTTCCGGTCCCATGAGGTTGGGAAACAGCGACTGGACTGGCTTCCCCGTGGATTGCTCCGAAGTGACGGCGGTGACCCGCACCTTGGGGTGGCGGAACAGGAGACGCAGGAGTTCCCCTCCGACGTAGCCACTGGCTCCGACTACTGCGACCGTTGTCATCTCGAAATGCTCCGAGTAATAAAAAAGGGAAGGCCACGGGGCCTTCCCTTTTGAAAGGGTCGTTGCCCCCTTACCGTTTCGAGAACTGGAAGCGCTTGCGCGCCCCCTTCTGTCCGTATTTCTTCCGTTCCTTCGTGCGCGAGTCCCGGGTGAGGAGTCCCTCCTTCTTGAGGATCGGGCGCAGCGCAGGATCCATCGTGGCCAAGGCCTTCGACAAGGCGTGCCGGAGCGCGCCCGCTTGGCCGGTGTTCCCGCCGCCTTCGACCGTCGCCTTCACGTCCAGCTTCCCTTGCAGGTTGGCGATCTCGATCGGGTAGATGACCGTCGACCGATGAGTCGCTCTCGGAAAATAGGATTCCAGGGAGCAGTCATTGATCGTGAACTGGCCGGACCCCGCGCTGACCCAGGCTCGGCAGATGGCCCGCTTCCGTTTACCCGTCGCGTTCGTTGCGTTGGTCATGGACATGGACGCTCAGTCTCCTCGTGACAGATCAGATGGTCAATGCCTCAGGCTGCTGCGCCCGGTGCGGATGGGTCGGACCGGCATACACGTTCAACTTGCGAGCGATCTTCTTGCCGAGCGGGGTCTTGGGCAACATGCCTTTAATGGCCCGTTCGAGCACGGCAGAAGGCTTGCGGCTCAGGACCTCCTTGACGGTTTCCGCCTTCAACCCGCCAGGGTAGCCCGAATGGCGATAGTACGTCTTCGTCCGGACTTTGTCGCCGGTCAGATGCACTTTTTCAGCGTTGATAACGATCACGTGGTCACCGGTGTCTACGTGCGGGGTGAAGACCGGCTTGTGCTTGCCCCGGAGCACGATCGCGATCTGTGAGGCCAAGTGACCCAGCGTCTTCCCATTCGCATCGACAACGTACCATTTGCGCGTGATGTCCGCCTTCTTGGCGGAATAGGTTCTCGCCATGTTGTTCCCACTCTTTATGCTAGACCGTGCCACCGAACTCTTTTGATCCCAGCATCTTCAGCCAGGGATCGACGTTTTCCGGGGCCAGGCGGTCCAAGACTTCTTGCGTGACGTAGATCGGACTGCTGGTCCGGAGGGCCAACGCGATCGCGTCGCTCGGCCGGGAGTCCACTGTCAATTCCGATTGCTTGTCCGACTGCTTGCTCCTCAGGTAGATCGAGGCGTAGTAGGTGTTGTTCTTGACGTCGGTCACGACGACCTTCGAGATTTGCAAGCCCAGTTGCTCGGTCAGGTTCCGGATCAGGTCATGGCTGAGCGGCCGTGGAGGGACCACTCCTTCCAGGGCCAGCCTGATAGCCGTCCCCTCGGCGACGCCGACCCAGATGGGCAGGGTATTGGTCTTGCTCTCGTCTTGCAAGATCACCACCTGGCTCTCCGAGTTGGGAATGGCGTCAGGCATCACGCCCTGCACTGTCAGCTTGACCAACGTGCTCTCCATCGCGTCGCGCGATCGTTCAACCGTTACCGCAGTGCTGAACCCATGGTATTCATCATCAGCGGGAGCCTGGATGTCGCCGTCTCCCTTGAGACCATCTCGTTCTGGTTGAGACCGGGAACCGTAACTGACAGGGATGAGTGACCGGTTACGCGTCGTACTTGCCGAAATCCTCGGGCTTGAGATTCTCCAACCAGCGGTCCATGTCCTCGCTACTGTTCTTGCGGATGACATTGTCGTTGACGAACACGGGGGCTTTCGATCGCAAGGCCAGGGCAATTGCATCGCTGGGCCGGGTGTCAATCGAGTACTCCGAATCCTCATACAGGAGATGGATCCTAGCGTAGTAGGTGTTGTCCTTGAGGTCAGTGACCACCACGCTGATGACCTTGGCCTCGGCGGTATCCAGGATGACTTTCATCAAATCATGGGTCATCGGCCTGGGTGTCGTGATCCCCTCCATGGCGAAACTGATGGCGCTGGCTTCAGGTTTGCCCACCCAGATGGGAAGCATCTCGGTGTTGCTCTCATCCCGGAGTATGACGATGTAGGCATTCGTGTAAGGGTCGAACATCAACCCCCGGACATGCATCTGAGTCAGCATTCGACACCCTAAAATGACGTCATCATACCTACCACTTTCGCGTCTCTCTTGTCAATTGGAAGCCTGCGGAAATTATTGAAGAAGGGAACGTCCAGTCATTGTGGCTGTTGTTCCGGTTTGGGCAGTTTCAGGAAATTGAGCATCTGTTCCCTGACCAGGGCGCGCCCGCTTTCGTCGCCGAGGTTCACGTGGTATTCATTAATGACCATGACGCGCATTTTCACCCATTCCGCCCAGCACGGTGCGCAGATGTTTGCCTTGACCTGGGTCTCAAGCTTGCCCAAGAACAGCGGCTCGGTGATCGCCTCTCCTTGGTTATCGCAACGGACGCAGTGGACCTCTGCCATACCTGGATACCTCCGGCGTGATTCTAGCATAGCCTTCGACGAAAAAGAACACGCGCGCCCTACTTACCTTGACGCCTTGGAGGGCTCGTGCTAAAAACGGCGTGGCGACCTGTCAGCGCCCGGGTGGCGAAATGGCAGACGCAGCGGACTCAAAATCCGCCGGTGGCGACACCATGGGAGTTCGACCCTCCCCCGGGCACCAGGAAAAATCACCCGTTTTCCGGTCATTTAACCCCTTGACATGACTTTGGACGGTGGGTTATAGTGCGAGCCACGTTCCGATTGAGTA
>DASQRT010000189.1:0-3398 GCA_035642795.1 Nitrospirales bacterium | reverse complement strand
TCCCGCCCGGGCTGTCCGGCCGGCGGCGGATGGCCTCCAGGGCCTGGCGCTTCGCGAGCTCCACTTTGGCGGACTCGAAGGCCGGAGTGCGGAGCATGTCGGCGAAGATGGCCAGCCCCCGCTCCAGGTCCTTCTTCAGGATGTCCAGCGAGGCTGTGCCGCTCTCTCTGCCGATCCCGATCGCCACGTTCGCGGCCAAGAATTCGAGCTCTTCATCGATCTGGTCGCCGGTCATGCGGGCCGTCCCGCCCGTGCGCATGACGGCGCCTGTCAGGGCGGCGAGCCCGACCTTGTCGGGCGGCTCGTAGAGGGCGCCCGTTCGGATCATGGCCGACACCGTCACCAGCGGCAGCTCTGGGTCCGGGAGAAGATAGACGATGATCCCGTTCTCCAGGACGACGCGGTCCACCTCCGGTATCGTGAACGTCACTGGATCAAACTTCATCGCGCGGGGATCGCCGAGCGTGGACGTGAGCTCGGCGCTGAATGACAGCGGTGCGAGGAGCACGGCGGCCAAGAGAATTACGACTGATCGGAGCGTCAGCCGTTGCCCCTTCATGGCTTGGTCTCTTTCACTCCACCCTCCGGCTTGACCAGCGTGGCCACGACGCGGTTGCTCTTGGTGAAGTACTGGGCGGCCACGCGCCGGATGTCGTCCGGGGTCACCTTGGCGGTGCGGTCGCGCCGCTTGAACATCTCCCGCCAGTCCCCGTTGATCGCCTGGAAATAGGCGAGGCGCGAGGCCATCCCGCTGTTGGACCGGAGCGCGCGGACCAGGCTTGCATCGACCTGGTTGAGGATCTTCTGCAGCTCATACGGGGAGACCGGCTCCCTCTTCAGACGGTCGAGTTCTTCGTACACCGCCTGCTCGACCTCGGCGGTGGTGTGCGGCGCGCGGGGCGTGACTCCGACGACGAACAGGTTGGGATATTTCGCGCCGGGGTAATCGGAGGACGCCGAGATGCTGAGCGACAGTTGCTTCTCCTGGACCAGACGTTTGTGGAGTCGGGAGGTGCGTCCTTCCGACAGCAGCGATTCGAGGATGTCGAACACGTCATCGTCCGGGTGGCCGGCTGGCGGTGTGTGATAGCCGATGAGGAGCTGGGGCTCGGCGGAAAATTCGACCTCTACCCGGCGCTCGCCTGCTTGCGAAGGCTCCGTGGTCAGCACGGGCGGAGAAGGCGGGCGGGCCAGGATGCGGCCGAAAGTCTCCTCCACGAGGGCGATGACCTCCTTGGGCTTGATGTCGCCCACGATGGCCAGCACCGCGTTGCCGGGGCCGTAGTAGGTCTGAAAGAAGGCCTCAGTCTGCGCCCGGCTGAGCGCCTCCAGGTCGGAGGGCCAGCCGATCACGGGCAGCCCATAGGGATGCGCCATGAACGCTGCGGCCGAGAAGGCCTCCTGCAGGCGCCCGCTGGGCGAGTTGTCGGTGCTCTGACGCCGTTCTTCCAGCACGACGTTCTTTTCCTTGTAGAACTCGCGGAGCACGCCGTTGGCCATGCGGTCGGACTCTACAGCGGCCCACAACGGCAGGCGATTGGAGGGGAAGCTCAGGAAATAGCGCGTCAGGTCCTTGCCGGTGGTCGCGTTGAGGCCCACGCCGCCGTTCCGCTGGTAGAGGGTGGCGAGCTCGGCGGGGACCACGAACTGCTGCGCCTGCGCCTCGACTTCGGTGAACCGCTTGCGCAGCGCGGCCAAGCGCGTCTGGTCGGCCTCCTGGCCTTTGGCCTTCTCAGCCATGATGGCCTCCGCGAGGCGGTCCAGATCCTCCAGGACCGGCTTCTCCTTTTCGGCATCCGTGACGCCGATCGTGCGGGTCCCCTTGAAGGCCATGTGCTCGTAGAGGTGCGCGACGCCCGTGATGCCGTTGTGCTCGTAGACGCCGCCGACCTTGTAGGTCAGATTGACGGCGACGATCGGCGCCTGATGGCGCTCCATCAACAGGAGGGTCAGACCGTTGGCGAGCCGGTGCTCAACGACCCGGTCTTCAAGGTTCGCTGCCGAGGCGAGGCTGGCGAGGAGGATGAGGCTGAAGAGAAAGGCAACAATCCGCTGGGGCATCAGACGAACAACCCGATAAGCTCTTCCGGCTTCTCGATGAACCAGTCGGGCTTGCAGGCGGCCATCTTCTCGCGATTGCCCATGCCGTAGCCGACGGCGCAGACCTTGAGACCGGCGTTGTGCCCGCCGTTGATGTCGTTCGTGCTGTCGCCGATCAGGACCGCCCGGTCCTTTTTGACTTTCAGCTCGTCCAGGATCTTGAGGAACATGCCGGGCTCCGGCTTGAGGCCGTACCCGTCATCCCCGCCGACGACGTAGGCGAAGTGGTGCGCGCCCAATCCTTGCAGGATGCGCGTGGTGTACTCCAGCGACTTGTTGGTCGCGACTGCCTTGTGCTTGTGGGTGAAATGATGCAGCACGGTCTCGATGCCGGGATAGAAGCGCGTGCGGTCGAGGCAGTGGGCGAGATAGTGCCCACGGAAGATCCGCAACGCCTCCTCATAGCGCGACTGGTTCTCCTCCCCAACGGCGAGGCGGAGCAGGCGCTTGATGCCGTCGCCGACGAAGCTGAAGATCTCCTCCTGCGAGCGCGGCGGCAGGCCCAGGTCCCCCAGCGTGAGGTTGACGGCCGTGGCGATGTCCCACTTGGACTCGATCAGCGTGCCGTCGAGATCGAAGATGAGCAGGTCAATCTTATGCTTCTGCATGGCGCGGCATTATACCAAAAGGTCAGAGGCGTTGGATGAGGAGGCCGACGATAGCCGCCAGCCCGCCGGTGACCGCGATCGCATAGCCGATCCCACCGAGCACGAACCACAGGCGGATGCAACGGTGTTCCTCCGGCGTGAGCTGGCCGTGGTGGCGCGTCGGGTGGATCCACCAGCGCGGTGGGAGAGCGCCACGCTTCACTAGAATGCGGCGCAGCACCACGTGGTACCAGAAGCCGGTGGGGATCCCTTCCGCCAGACCGACCACCAGCATGAGCAGGCCGATGCTGGAGAAGAGCTGGGGCGTGATGATCGTGACGAGGTAGCCGAGGAGGCCGAGCCCGACGAGCGCGACCAGCAGGAAGACGATCTCATGCATGGCGCGAGACGGGGAACCCGTTGCTTTCGGAGTGGGTCCTGTCGCCGAGCAGCCCCGCTGAGCGGCGCCTTTCGGCGTTGCAGCCCCGCAGACTCGCCTGTAGGCGCTCTGGCTCATCGGGGCGCCCCGCCCGGCACCACCCACTCCAACTGCAACGGGTCGAAACGCCGTCGAGGCCCCGCAGACCCGGCTGTACGCCCAGCGCTGCATCTGGGCGCCCATGCGGTGTCACCCGCTCGATTGAAACGGGTGGCTTCGATGTCGATGAGTCTGAGGGGTGGCAGCGAGCGGGCCCCTGGCGGAGCGGAAGG
>DASQRT010000188.1:0-7825 GCA_035642795.1 Nitrospirales bacterium | reverse complement strand
AGAGGCCCGCCACGCTCGCTATGACCGGCTTACCGAACGTCTTGAGCGTGGGAATCAGCTCCGCATACGCCTGGTAGCCGAGGTTCGGCAGCCCCATCGAGTTGATCGAGCCGCCGACAAAGGGATGGTACCGGGGCGCCGGGTTGCCAGTGCGAGCTTCCAGCGTCATGGACTTGGTGACGATGGCGCCGGCGCGGGACCGCCCCAGCGCTTCAAGCTCCGCGAGTGTGACGCACAAGGCACCGGAGGCATTCATGAGGCAGAGGGAAAAGCGGACGCCGGCGATAGTGCAGGAGAGGTCGACCGTGTCGTGCGAGTGGGTCACTGCACGATTTGTTGGGAGATGCGGCACTTGACCACCAGCGTCGCCGTGCCACGACCGCCGACGCACTTGTCCAGCAGCTTCAAGTAATCCAACTTCCCGTCCAGATTCACCATGAACTCGAAGGAGAAAGCCGTCGTCATGAACATATAGCGGCCCGGTCTGAGCTTCAGGGTCGCGACCTTATCGGTCATCATGCGGTCTCGGACCGACTGGAGCGGCTCCGTCACGCCTGGCACGCTCCAGGCCCGAGGGGGCACGATCCCAGTCGCATCGATCACGATCGGATACTGCTGCGCCAGGGGAAGCTTGGGCTGCTTTTGCTCGGCCACGGTCGGAGGCTCGCACCACAATCCATCCACTATCATGACGCCGGCCGCTAACACCACGGTACCCAAGAGGGCGCTCATCGAGCTCTTCATCTCAGCACTTCCTCCCCGTCTACAGAACCGTCCCGCATCAGCACGACCCGATCCATCTCTTCCGCCACGCTTCGGCTGTGCGTGGCCAGGATCACGGTCTGCCCGCCTTGCCGGGCCAACGTTCTAATCAGTTGGATGATCTCTCGCCCCACTTTCGAGTCCAGGTTGCCCGTCGGCTCGTCCGCCAGCAGGAGCGTCGGCCGATGCACCAGTGCCCGCGCCACCGCGACGCGCTGTTGTTCCCCACCAGAGAGCTCGGACGGGCGATGCTCTCCCCGGTGCACTAGGCCCACTGCCGCCAGACATTCTTCCGCCCGTTTCTCAGGGTCGGCCTCGCCGCGCAGCAGGAGTGGAAGAGCGACGTTCTCGCGCGCGGTCAGCCCGGGCAGCAGGTTGAAGAACTGGAAGACGACCCCGATCCGCTCGCGCCGAAGCTGCGTCCAGTCAGCTTCGGTGAACCTGCGGGTGGAGCACCCGTCAATGACAACATCTCCCTCCGTGGGCCGGTCCAAGCCGCCGATCAGGTTGAGCAGCGTGCTCTTCCCGCTGCCGCTCGGTCCCATGATGGCCAGGAACTCCCCCTTAGCGACCTCCAACGAAACCCCTTGGACAGCCCGGATGACCGAGGTGCCTCGTTGATAGACCTTGGAGACTCCGTCCAGCCGGACCACGCTCCCTCGCAAGCTGTCAGCCCACCTATAACACAAAGAACAGAGTCCCGACAATCCGCACTAAGGCAATGTCACGTGGCTGCCGTTCCGGTGTCCAAGAAAGAGCGAGGAAGAGGAACAGCTCCATGCCAGACGTGCTGGATAGAATCTTGCACTGGGTCTTTCCCATCGACTGCGCCGCCTGCGGTCGGCCGGCTATGGAGCGCCGGCTGCCCTTTTTCTGCCGTGGCTGTTGGGAGACGATCCAGCCCATCGAGAGCCCTGTCTGCCCCCGGTGCGGGCGTCCGTTCGACTCGCCGCTCTCGCTGGTCGCCAGTCCGGGGCATCTCTGCGGCCCGTGTCGGGAGAAACCTCCCGCGTTCGACTGCGCCCTTTCCCCATATCGCTACGAGGGCGTTCTGGAGAAAGCGATCCATCTGTTCAAGTACCGGCGCCGGGACACACTGGCAACGCCTCTGGCCGACTTGATGCTCGTCTGGGCGGACAAGCTGCCGTCCGTTTCTCTGGTCATGCCCGTCCCGCTCCATCCCAGCCGCCTGCGAAGCCGCGAGTTCAACCAGGCGCTGTTGCTAGCTGATCAGATCGCTGACCGTCTGGACCTCCCGCTGTCGTTCGAGCAGCTCGTGCGGGTCCGCGCGACCCGGCCCCAGACGGAACTGGACCGCAAGGAACGCGCCCGAAACATGCGGCGCGCCTTTGCCGTGCGGGAACCGGCCGGCCTTGAAGGACAGCGGGTGATCCTGGTTGATGACGTCCTGACGACGGGGGCAACCGTCAACGAGTGCGCTCGAGTGCTCCGCCGGGCGGGGGTCGAATCCGTCACGGTCTTGACCCTCGCCCGACGGGCCTGACGGCGCGGCAGGAAGGGGATTCAACGTGCGGTGACTGGCAAGGAGTGGCAAGGACTGGCATGTAAAAATACTTGACAACTCCAGCCCTTCCCTTTAGGATGGCGACCGTATCATCCGGAATGTTCGATGGCCAAGGCGGTACGGGATGAGGTTCTGACCACCGCCGAGACATGCCGCTACCTGAAAGTGGCTCCTCGGACACTCTATCGCTACATTCAGGAAAAGCGCGTGCCGGCCTTCAAACTCGGCAAGGACTGGCGGTTCGTGAAGTCGGAGCTGGACATGTGGCTCCGGAAGAAAAGCCGGGAGCATACCCGGAATAGGTCCCGCTGAGGAGGCGACTCATGTTCTCAGGGGAATATTTCTGTAAACTGGACGAGAAAGGCCGCTTTCTTCTCCCCTCTGCCATCCGCGACCTCCTGTGCCCGGACGGGCAAGCCGGGGAAAAAGGCGTCGTCTTCCTGAAAAGGACCGACCCGACGTCGCTCAAGGCCTACCCCCTGTCCGAGTGGACCAACCTGCTCAAGCAGACCAGGGCCAAGCTCGAAGAAGAGCAAAGCCGCCTCTTCATGCACTTCGTGGTCTCGGAGACTGCCACGTCGGAGATCGACAAGGCGGGTCGCATCCTCATTCCCGGCAAGCTGCGTAAGCACATCAATCTGGCCGACGACCAGGAGATCGTCCTGGTGGGCATGTACGAGCACTTCGAGATCTGGGAGCCCGCGGATTGGCGGCGCTACCTCGCCCAGGCGGAAAACCGCCACGAGGTCTCGATGAGCAAGATCATGGATCTGCTGTAGCCTGCCCCTGTGAAGCGCACCCGCTCTTCACCCGCCCGTCCCACAGTCCTCCGCCAGACATCCTTCCGCCCCCCCAACGCACACGACCCGAGAGGGAATGATCGCGGGGCTGTGCAGCACTCTATCCAGCAGCTGTTGCTGGCCAGCGGGGTGAAACGAGCCCGGCGCCGGGCGTTGTCTCCTGTCAACAGCCCCGCCTCACCCTGGCCGGCGCGTCACTCCGTCGCGGACCACCCCGAGAACGGCCTGCGCCTGCTGTTGCCCCTCCCCCCCAGCATCAATCACCAGTACGCCACCGTACAGGGACGGCGCGTGCTCTCCTCAGCCGGTCGCCGGTTCAAGACGCTGGTCGGGCAGGAAGTCCTCTGCACGCTGGCAAAACGAAAATCCGGTCACCCGCTCGGTCAGATGCAGGATGGGACTCCCTTAGCGCTCGACCTGCTGTTCTATTTCGAATCGAAACTCCGCCGGGACATCGACGGCGGGCTCAAGATCACCCAGGATGCGGTCTGCGAAGCCCTCGGGATCAACGACAACCGGATCGTCGAGGTGACCCTCCGCAAAGAACTGGACGCCGCTGCGCCGCGCCTGGAACTGTCGCTGCACCTCTGCTCCCACCCTGCCCCGTAGGCCTCTCAACCAGTGGAAGGACTAGCCCGATGGGAACACTTCTCCCATGCGGCCGACATCGGCGTGCGCGGGATCGGCACGACCCGCGAGGAGGCCTTCGAGCAGGCCGCCCTCGCACTGATCGCGGTCATCACCGACCCGCAGACCGTCCGCCCAGACCAGCCAATCACTATCACGTGCGAGGCGCCCGACGACGATCTGCTGCTGGCCGAATGGCTGAATGCGTTGGTCTACGAGATCGGAACTCGCCGCATGCTGTGGAACCGGTTCCAGGTCCGCATCGAAGGCCAGCGCCTGGTCGCCACCGCTTGGGGCGAACGCACTGACACCACCCGGCATCAGCCGGCTGTGGAAGTCAAAGGTGCCACCTACACGAACCTGTCAGTACGGCAGGAGCCAAGCGGCGTCTGGGTGGCGCAGTGCGTGGTGGACGTGTAGGGGTTCGCGACGGCCAGTCCGGGAACAGGCTGGGTCAAGGATAAAGAAGCTGGGCGTTGGTGGTTGCAGTTGACACGGCCCCTGGTGCTAACCGGAGATACCGCGTGTAATCCAGTCTGAGCGACGGCTGATCGGCCCCGAACACCTGCACGACCCAATCCCGGTCCTGGGCCACGACGTACTCGGGAAGATCAAAGACGAGCGTGAAGCGTTGCGGGGCCACTGCCATCTCCGGATGCGTCCGGTCATACGCCGGAAGCCCCGGGATGACGTCCACCCGATTCCGATAGTTGACCAGCACGATCGTCAGCAGCCGATCCTTCACGAACAGCGAGCCTGTCGTGACATCGCGGCGATCAGGCCCCCGCCGTTTCGCCACGTAAAAGACGATCCGTTCCTGCGCGCCTGCCTTCCCGATGGCCGCGGCCAGTACCGGCACCACCTTTGCCAACGTGGGCTCGTCAAAGAGTGGAACGGACTGGGTGGGTCCCGTGAGGAGGTTCTGCAGCCAGTGCGTCGTGAACTGGACCCGGATTCCCTTCAGAATATTCGTCAAGTCCTGCTTGGAGAGCCGCACCGGATGGTCGTAGCCCGCTTGGACGTCAGAAACCGCCTGCACCAAGACCTCGTCCTCCACCGGAGGGACGCTGGCGCGGTATTCGAGCGAACAGGCCGCCAGCAGCACCGACATCCCGGCTAGGATGAAACGGCACGCGATGCCCAGTCTGTCAATCGCGTGAGTCATGGCGCCTGCTTACTCTGCGCGCCCCCGTTCGGCTTCGCCTTTTTCGCGGGCGCCCCTTTCGCCGCACCCGCCTCTTTTGCGGCATCGAGCTGGCCTTCCAGGCGGGCGATCTCCTCGGATTTCGTCATCACGAGGTCGTCCATCAACCTCAGCCGCTCTTCGAGGGCGATGACCTGCGCCTCCATCTTCTTGGCCTTTTCCAGCTCTTGCGCCAGACGCTTCGTTTCCTCGTCCTTAGCCTTCACTTGCAGCTTGAGCTGATCCACCTGACGCCGGAGCTCCATCACCTGTCTCTCATGCTCCTGTATCATCTCGGCCGTCCCGAAGGCGCAGGCCGACAGCGAGACGAGCAGCATCCCACACAGACCAAACAGGGAGGTTTTGGCGTTCATGGGCTCTCCTTTACGGTGACCGTCATCTCGATCCGTTCCAAGGGATTGTCGTTGCCGTCCTTCTTGGCCTTCAGGATGGCGTCCACGGTCTCCATGCCACGGACGACTTCGCCGAACACCGTATACTGCCAGTCCAGGCTGCCGCAGTCGTCGGCGCACATGAAAAACTGAGAGCCCGCGCTGTTGGGATCGTTGCCGCGCGCCATGGACAGCGTGCCACGGAGATGAGGCCGGCTGTTGAACTCAGCGGGGATCGTGTAGCCGGGGCCGCCGAGTCCGTGCGTGGCCCGGTGCATGGTCTTGCTGTTCGGATCGCCCCCCTGAATGATCTTGAGACCGGGAGGATTGACCCGGTGGAACGTCATGCCGTTATAAAACCCGACCGCCGCCAGCTTGAGGAAATTCTCGCAATGCCGCGGGGCCACATCGAAGTAGAACTTCAACTCGATCTCACCGTGCTTGGTGGAAATGCCCGCGCGCGTATCTTTCCTCGCCACGCTCACTTGAACCTGGCCCGTGCGCTAATGCCGGGGAGCGGGGTTGCGCGAGGTGGTGATGCCCTGGTTCGTGGAGGACCAGTGCGCCCCGTGGTCCTCCGTCTTGAAGACACCCCCGCTCGTGCCGGCGTACACCGTCCCGTCCTTGCCCACCGCGAAAGACTGGATCGCCCGTTCGGTCAAGCCGTTATTGATCTGACTCCAGGTCTTGCCATGATCGCTGCTTCGGTACATGCCGACGCCGGTCCCCACAAACCATGACGACTCGCCAATCGCAATCCCCCGGACGGAGGCGTTCGCCAGTTGCCCGCCGATGATGCGCCAGGTCTCTCCGCGATCCGTGCTCACGTAGACGCCGTTGTCGGCCGTCCCGGCGTAGAGGGTCCCCGTCTTGTCCACGACCAGCGAGCGCACGAAATTCGCCGGAAGCTGATCGCGCGGATGCGAGAGCCGTGACGTGGTGATGCGGGTCCACTGCGCAGAGCCGGCCAGCTTGCGGTACAGCCCCATCCCCGTGGTCCCGGCGTACATGGTGCCCTGGTGATCCACCACCAGTGCGCGCACCAGGAGATTGCTGAGGCCCTGGTTGTCGGCCACCCATCGCTCTCCACCGTCCTTGGACCGGTAGACGCCGGACCCAGTGCCGGCGTACAGCACACCCTGGTGGGTGAGCAGCACCTGGGTCTCCAGACGATCCAGGCCGGCATTCACAGACGCCCAGGACTTGCCCCCGTTCTTGCTCCGGAAGATCCCGCCGCGCAGCGTGCCCGCGAAGACGGTCTTGTCGGGCGCGACCACGACCACGTAGATATAGGGGTCCGTCATCCCCTCGTTGACGGTCGTCCAAGTCTTGCCCCCGTCTTCGCTCTTGAAGACGCCCTTGCCGAAACTTCCGGCATAGACCGTCTGTCCCTCGCCCAACGCCAGCGATTGAATGCTGACGAAGCTCTCCGGGCCGAGCTCTTCCAGCATGCTGCCTGGGTTGAGCTGAGCAAGCGCGTCCCCATGGGCCAATCCCGCCACGAGTACGGCGAAGAAAAGAATTCTCCTGCCCGCAGTCCCTTCGGGGACCTTGACCGACTCGTCCATTTCTTCTGCGGGAGAGGCTGGGGGACGGCCAAAGAGGCGTGCGCTCAAGATACCGACTTCATAGAGGATGATCAATGGCACTGCCATGAGCAGCAGGTTGAACAGGTCCGAGGTCGGTGTGAGTATCGCCGCAAGGATGAGATTAACCATGATGGCATGCTTGCGGTACCGCGCCAGGAGATCCGGGGTGACGACCCGCAACCGGGACAGCAACGTGATCACCAGCGGAAGCTCGAAGGCGAAGCCAAACGTGAGGAGAAACTTCACATTGAAGTCCACATAGAAGCCCACGCCGAGCTGGGGCACCAGCGCCCGGTCGATGCCGAACTGCAGCATGAACTGGAGCGCCAGCGGGACGATCACGAAATTCGCAAAGGACACGCCCATCGCGAAGAAGACCGAGGCGATGGCGAGGAACGGCACGATCCAGCGGCGCTCGCCCGGCAACAGGGCCGGCTCGATGAACTTCCACAGGTGGTACAGGAAGACCGGCATGGACAAGGTGACGCCCCCCAGCAGCGCTACCTTGATCGCCGCGAAGATGGCTTCCGTCGGCGCGTAAAAGATGAGGTCGTCGTGATAGGGTTTTTTGAGCCAGGCGATCATCTCGTCGGCATGGGGAAACGTGATGACGCAGGCTACGATGAACGTGAAACCGCACCAGTAGAGCCGCCGCTTGAGGTCGGCGATGTGCCGCTGGAGCGGCGTGCGGACCGGCTCTCCACGGAGAGCCTCTGCCGAGGCGTTGCCCATCGAACCGCTCAGGACGACGGGCCAGCCGCCAGAGACCGCTGCTGCTTGAACTGACGCACGATTTCAGCCATCTTGTCCTTGGTCGCAAGCTTGTCAAGCTGGATGCGCTTCTTCCTCTGTTCCTCCTCCGGAGTCAGAAAATGCAGCTTGGTGAGCTCGGCGAGCTGGTGTTCGAGCCGCTGATGGGTCTCCTCCAGCGTTCTGAACTCGGGGTG
>DASQRT010000187.1:0-3916 GCA_035642795.1 Nitrospirales bacterium | reverse complement strand
GTTGTACGGCGTGTGGAGGTGCTCGATCATCTCCTCGTTGTATTTCAGCATGCCCGGCTCGGTGTCCACGGCATAGACCAAGCCTTTGTCCTGCACCGCCCAGACGAACTTCCGCGTGAAGTAGCCGGACCCGGCGCCGATGTCGGCGATCGTCATGTAGTCGGTGAGGTTCAGCACCTTGACGACCTCGTCGGGCTTCTGCTCCTTGTCCCGCTCCGGCCGCTCCAGGATCTCGATGTAGTCCTTGAGGTCGGCTGGGCCGCGGTGCTGCTCCTTGTGCTGCGCGTAGGCGGGGAAGGCGACCAGCAAGCAGACCAGCAAAAAGGGGACAGGCAACTGGTTCTTGATGACATGAGAAAAAGTAGCCTGTCCCCTTTTTCTAGTGCCAGTCATCGGTGGGGTCGCGAGGAACGCTCGTCGCGAACATGATGGCCAGCGCTGGCTTGTCGGTCTTGTTCGCGGCCGCGTGGTAGGTTTCAGTTGGAACGAGGAGCATCCTATTGCCGGGCCGGAGGACGACGATCTCGCGCTTGTGCGTCTTGACGTCCTCGAGCGTCAGCTCGAGTTCGCCTTCCCGCATCCAGACCGCGACCTGATGCACCTTGTGGTAGTGCATCCCGGCCGTTGCGCCGGGCTGGATCTGGTTTGAGTAGACGTGGGTGATGGGCGCGCCGAGCGCCGCTTCGATCGCCTTCAGGTCAAAGACCTCTTGCCGGCGGCCTGGCTTCTTGGGGTCTGCGTCGATTTTATATTCCAGCCACCGGGCGATGCTCATGGGTCAGGACTTCTCCGAAGTAAAGGCCTTGCGGCTGTCTCCCATCACGCCGGTAAGAAGCGACGTTAACTCTAACGGCAGCACGAATTTGGTCGCCGGGCTGTTGCCGAGCGTCTTGAGTGCGTCCAGATACTGCAAGCTCATCGTCTTCGCATCGATCCCCTTGGCCACCTCGAAGATCTTGGAGAGCGCCAGGGCAAAGCCCTCCGCCCTGAGAATCGCGGCCTGCCGCTCCCCTTCCGCATTGAGGATGCGGGCCTGGCGGTCGCCCTCCGCTTTCAGGATGGCCGCCTGCTTCTCGCCGTCGGCGACCGTGATGGCTGCGGCCTTGGTTCCTTCCGCTTCCGTTACCGTCGCCCGGCGGCTCCGTTCGGCCGACATCTGGCGGCCCATCGCGTCGAGGATATCCTTGGGCGGCGTGATCTCGCGGATCTCCACGGTGGTGATCTTCACGCCCCAGCGCGTTGTCACCTGATCCATCTTGGTTTGGAGGACGTGGTTAATCTCCTCCCGCTTCGCCAGTACATCATCCAATGCGATGTCCCCGACCACGGCCCGGAGGGTGGTGACCGCGATGCCTTCTGCCGCGGCGTCGAAATCCTGAACCTGGACGAAGCTGGCGATTGGGTCCACGACCTTCGAATAGATCAGAAAGTCCACGGAGATGGACGCGTTGTCCTTGGTGATGCAGGTCTGGTGAGGGATCTCGGTGTACTTCTCCCGGAGGTCCACACGCATAGCCTTGTCGACGAGCGGGATCAATATCACGATGCCGGGCCCTTTCGGTCGTTCCAGTACCTTGCCCAACCGGAGGACCACGAGCCGTTGGTATTCGGGAACGACCTTGAGGGTCATGAAGACCAGAACGACTACGATAACCGCCGTGATCATGAATCCCGTTGGCATAAACATGGGCGCCTCCCTATTTAATCCTCGAACCCGGCGGGACGTCTTCAAGCGTCGTGAGGAGGGTCGTGACTTCTTCCTCTCCGGCTGCCAGGACCATGCCCTGCGATTCCACGCCCATGAGTTTGGCTGGTTTCATGTTCGCCACCACGACGACGCGCTTGCCCACGAGGTCTTCAGGCGCATACTTGGTGCCGATGCCCGCCACGACCTGGCGCCGTTCGGTTCCGATATCTACTTGTAGTCTGAGGAGCCTGGTGGACTTCGGCACACGCTCGGCGGCGATGACAAGGCCGACACGCAACGAGACTTTTTTGAACTCTTCGATCGTGATCTGTTCCGCTGGTTGAGGAACGGGCTGCTGGTCTTGAGTCACGCGGGCATCTCCTTGTTTCTTGGTCGTCTCGATTCTCGGAAAGAGCGGGCTTCCTTTGGCGGTCTCCGTGCCTGGCAGCACGCCGCCCCATGTAATCTCGGAGGACAGCAACGGTTTCGAAAAGTTCAACACCAGCCCAAGCTGCCGCTTCATCTCCTCGGCTGCCTGTGGCATGAAGGGGCAGAGACTGAGACAGAGAAAACGCAACGTCTCGGCGGCGTTGTAGAGGACGGTATTGAGCCGTGGCTTGTCCTCCGGCTTCTTGGCCAGGTTCCACGGCGCGCTCTTATCGATGTATTGATTGCCGAGTTGGACTAGGCGCCAAATGGCTTCCAGCGCTCGGTTGAACTCCAGGTTCCCAAGATGGATTTCGATTTCAGTCAGCAGTTGCGTAGCCGTATGTTGGAGTAGATTATCAACTTCGTTATCGGCTGTTCGCATAGGCTCTGGCACGACACCCTTGGCGAACCGCTCGATCATGGTCAGGCTACGGTTCAGGAGGTTGCCCAGATCGTTCGCCAGATCAGTGTTGATCCGGCCGATCAAGGCTTCTCGGGAAAAATCTCCGTCCTGGCCGAACGGCACCTCGCGCAGCAGGAAGTAACGGAACGCATCCACACCGAATTCGTCCACGACGGTGTGCGGGTCCACCACATTCCCTCGGCTCTTGGACATCTTTTCGCCGTTCACCGTCCACCAGCCGTGGGCGAAGATGGTCTTCGGCAGCGGGATCTTCAGGGCCATCAGTATTGTGGACCAGTACACGGCGTGCGTCGTCAGGATGTCCTTGCCGACGAGGTGAATGGTAGCCGGCCAGTACCGGTCGAATGACGGCGCGGGTCGCAGGTACTCCAGCGCCGAGATGTAGTTCACCAGGGCGTCGAACCACACGTAGGTGACGTAGTTGGAATCAAACGGGAGATCGATCCCCCAGGAGAGGCGGGATTTGGGCCTGGAGATGGAGAGGTCCTCCAGAGGCTTCTGGAGGAACCCGAGCACCTCGTTGCTGCGCGACCGCGGGCGGATGAAGTCCGGGTTGGCCTCGATGTATTTGACCAGCCGGTCCTGGTACTGGCCCATCTTGAAAAAGTAGTTGCTCTCGCTCAGCTGCTCGACCGGCCGCTTGCAATCGGGACAGAGACCATCCACGACATCCTTCTGCGTCCAGAAGCGCTCGTCGAACGTGCAGTACCAGCCGGTGTAGTCGGCGCGATAGATCTGCTTCTTGTCGAAGAGTGCTTGGAGCGTCTTCTGCACGTAGGCCTTGTGCGGAGGGTCCGTGGTCCGGATGAAGGCGTCGTTGGTAATGTTCAGTCGCTTCCAGAGGGTCTGGAACTGGGGCGCGAGCCGGTCGCAGTAGGCCTTGGGATCCATCTCCGCCTTCTGCGCGGCCTGTTGGACTTTCTGTCCGTGCTCGTCGAGGCCGGTGAGGAAGAAGACGTCGTAGCCCTTTAATCTGTGGTAGCGCGCCAGCACGTCGGCCGCGATGGTCGTGTAAGAGTGGCCGATGTGCGGCACGTCGTTGACATAGTAGATGGGGGTCGTGATGTAGAACGTCTTGGGCATTCGAACCGGGGTCAGGCGGCTTTGGGTTGAAGCGCTGCCCTCAAGCGCAGCAGCAGGCCCTCCAACATCAGTTGTTTGTTGAGGTTACGATCCAGGCCTCGCGTCATGGACTCTACGTAGGCAGCGAGGTCCACCATCGTTTCGACCCGTAGGCGAGAAGCGAGCGCCTCCAACTGCGCGTGGCAATCGGCGTTCACCAGGCGGGCGCGGTCGCCGCCGACCTTCACGAGGACCAGGTCGCGGAACCAGGTGGCCAACCATCCGAATGCCGCCTCCGCCTGGTCGGATTTGGC
>DASQRT010000186.1:0-4257 GCA_035642795.1 Nitrospirales bacterium | reverse complement strand
TGCAAATGAAAGAATGAAGACCAAGTTACCGACAGATAAGTGCGAAACGCTCATTTACTTCTCCTTTGCGATTGAACCGACTGTTTGCGCTGCACTGACCAAAGCATGACAAAACCCAACACGAGCATGGGTAGGCTGAGCAGTTGTCCCATGGAGAGCACCCTGGCGAGTAGTCCCAGGTGCGCGTCCGGCTCGCGGAAGAGCTCCACGAAGCTGCGGCACGCACCGTAGCCCGTGATGAAAGCCCAGAACAGCGTCCCCGGCGGGCGGGGACGTCGTCCCAGCGCCCACAACACCCCGAAGAGCAGGAGACCTTCAAGCAAGGCTTCGTAGAGTTGGGAGGGATGCCGGCAGAGCGGGCCGCCGCCGGTTCGGTCGAAGACCATGCACCAGGGCACGTCGGTGACACGCCCGTACAGCTCGCCGTTGATGAAGTTGCCGATGCGTCCCAGTCCCAGGCCGATCGGGACGGTCGGGGTGGCCAGGTCGGCGATGCTATAGAAGGCGTACCCTTTACGCCAGCAGAAGGCGACAACGGCGACGATGACGCCGAGCAACCCTCCGTGGAAGGACATCCCGCCTTCCCAGACCGCTAGGAGCTTCGCCGGATGTTCGAAATAGTAGGACAGGTTGTAGAAGAAGACGTAGCCGAGACGGCCACCGAGGATCACGCCAAGAGCGGCGTACAGGATGAGATCGTGCAGGTTCTCGAGGGAGAGCGCAACATTACGGGCGGCGGAACGCGCCTTGATGATGAAGAAGGCGGCGGTCAGGGCCAAGACGTACATCAGTCCGTACCATCGGAGGACAATCGGGCCGAGCCGGATCAGGACGGGATCGATGTCGGGGTTCGGCAACATGAGGGGCCATCCTACGGAGGTGGCGGACTCTTTTCAAGCCCGTCCTACCCAGCCACGCCTTGACGGCGGGACTGGTTTCCGATACATCAGAAGGGCAGGGCACGGGGTCGGTGAGGACGAGTGTATGCCGCTGGAAGGTGGGAAAGCCTACAGTCTCTATGACGCGGTGCGACGCATGCTGGAACCGCTACGCCGCGATTGGGAGAAGTTCACCCCGGCCGAACGCGAGGTGATCATCAAAGAATTCGAAGCGTTCCTCCGCAGCGTCAAGCCGGATGAGAATGCCCCGCGCTGACCGTCCGACCGTTCATTCGTGATGCTCTCCTGAAACTGCTTGGCGCGGATGTCCTGCGCGCGGGCATCCGCGTGGTCCGCCACGTCCTTTCAGTTGTTCACTGGTCGCTCCTATCCGCTCGCTTGCTCTGGGAGTAGTCCGGGTACAACTTTTGGATGCACTCCGGACAGAGCCCGTGGGTGAACTCCGCGTCCGTGTGGGTGCCGATGTAGATTTCCAGTTGATTCCAGTACCCGTGGTCATCGCGGATCTTCTTACACGACGAACAGATGGGCAGCAGGCCGTGCAGGGTCTTGATGTTGGCCAGAGCGTCCTGCAGCTGCCGAACCAGCACAACCCGCTCTTCCTCCGCGCGCTTATACAGGAGCACCAGTATCGCCGCAACCCAGATCGTGATCAGGCTCAGCACCCGGTTCGTCACCGCGAGCTGGTCGGCCGCCCCGTAGAGGGGATAGAAGAGGCCCACTACCGTGAGGATCGAGGCGCCGACGGTCACGATCAGGGTGAAGTGGCGGTATGACGACCACAACGTGATGAGGACGAGAGGCGTGTACAGGGCGCCGACTGCCACACCCAACGGATAGAAGAAGTCTACGCCGAAGATGCCGATAGCCAGCAGGATGGTCGTCCCGATGAGCGCGACGTTGATGTCTGGCTGGGACATCAACTTTGGTTCTCACCGCGATAGAGGCCTGGGTACAACTTTTGGGCGCACGCCGGACAGATGCTGTGCGTGAACTCCGCGTTCGTGTGATCCCGGACGTAGGTGTCGATTTGGTTCCAGTACCCCTTGTCGTCTCGGATCTGTTTGCAGGAGAAGCAGATGGGCAAGAGACCGTGCAGGGTCTTGATGTTCGCCAGGGCGTTCTGTAGTCCCCGGATGAGGCGTTCCCGTTCCTCCTCCGCCTGTTTGAGCGCGGCGATGGAATCGATCAGGCCGGCCTTCTGCCTACGCTCCTTGCGGATCGCCTCGGCAAACACCCCGTAGAAAGTGGCCATGATCAGGAGAATCGGGATCCGGAGGAGGTGGCTTTCGGACAGCGAGCCGGTCTCCTTGATCTCCAGGACAAGGAGCATCCCATAAGCGGCGCACGGGATCACCGAGAGGCCGATCAACTGATTCAGTGAGGTTGAGAAAGCGGCGATCAGGATGATCAGGAAGTATGTGATATACAGGTCGGAACTGGCGTTGCCGGACAGGTAGATGATGGCCGTCGTCAGGCCCGTATCGCCCATCACGAGCGCGCCCGTGAACCAATCGGCTTCCAGCACGCGGACCGGGAGAAACATCAGGACGGCGTTGATCAGCATGAGGACCGCGACGAGAGGCTGTTGGTAGTCGGAAGGCAGCACGGCGTCGCCGCTGAACAGCAGTTCGTAGCAGAGGACTATCGTGACAAGGGTCTGCAGCAGGATGAACCCGAAGCGGTTGTCGGCGCGTTCGCGATGGGCGGCCTTGGGAAGCTTCTGGAAGATGACCTCGAGGATGGCGTCAGCGACGGGCATCACAGCCCTCCCGTGAAAACTCCGCGGGACTAGCGTTTCGAAAGGATCAGGCTCACTTCGATCGCCAGCCGGATGTGCTCCAGATCGGCGGGTTTGCCCACGATGTCGAGGGACCCTAAGTTCAGGGCTTCTTTCAGCAACTTCTCGTCCTGGACGCCGGTCAGCATCATCACCCCGCCATCGTAGTGCTTCGCGCGAAGTTTGCGGAGCACCTCAACGCCGTTCATGCCCGGCATGTTGATGTCCAGCACGATGAGATGCGGCTGCTCCCGCTCCGCCAGCGACACCGCGGCCGGTCCGTCTTGCGCCGAGAGGACGCGATAGCCGTGCTTGGACAAGTACTGCGTGAGCATGTCGCGCATCTGCGAGTCATCGTCAACGATCAGGATGGAGTGCTCCTCCTGCAACGTCGACGGCAGGCCCACGGTGTCCGCCGGGGTCGTCGGAGAGCCCGCAGGCGTGCCTGGTTCTTGCATCGCCCGCTGCACGGTCCCGATCAGGACATCGAGGGCGAGGTCCTTGATGAGAAAGTCGGTGATGCCTAGGTCGCGCGCCTGCTCCTCCAGTTGATCCGTCGCACACCCCGTCAGGATTATCACAGCGCTCTGCGGGTCGATCTGACGGATCTCCTTGAGCACCTCGAGTCCGTTGATGTCCGGCAGGTTGAGGTCCAGCAACGTGAAGCGGGGGCGGCGCTGGCGAAACGAAGCGACGCCTTCATGGCCGTTGTAGGCGGTGAACACTTCGTGGCCGTGCTCACGCAACGAGTTTTGGAGCAGGTCGCAGAGCAATCGTTCGTCGTCGATGACCAGAATCGTCGCCATGGTTACGGCTTTTCCTCTGCTGTTGCCATGTCCCGGCTGGCTTTTCAGACGGCGTCGGTGGACCACTGTATCACGACTGACACCAGGGGAGCTATCGGGATGCCGAAATGGGCGGGATTCGGACCACACTACTCCAGCCAAGGTTTCAGCGAACCGGGAACTTTGGCTGGAGTGCTGTTCTTTCACCCCTAAGTCCATCCTTGGACAATAGTGAACGGGGCTTTCGATGAGCAGACCGTGGATGAGTTTTATAACCTATTGATTTTCTGCGTTGTTCTTCAGTCGTTATTCTGGCCTCTTTTATGCGAATGATCATCTCTGATCGTGGTTTCGGACTTTCATGGCAAGCTTCAAAGATGTTCGAGATGTTCTTCGTCATGTTCGAGACGTTCTTCGTCGTCTCGCGCTCGCAAGACCCATTCTTCTGAGGCAAAGCGCCACTTTTCTGAGACAGAGTGCCACTCTTCTGAGGCAAAACGCCACTCCGTGGCTCTTCATTTACCTGTCAAGAAACGATTCGCTAACCTGTGCACGGTGCACCAAGACCCACTTGCACATGTTCTCGGGAAGCACCCCAGGGGAAGCCCCGGCCCAGATTTGCTGCGTCAATCCCTACGGTTGCCGCTGTGTGGTCATCCCGATTATCGGGCAGTGGCCCGTGGCAGAACGCCTACGGGCTCAACTGAGCAGCCATCATGGGTTCCTTCAGTTGTCGGAGCAGGATCTTCATGCCCTGATTCGCCAGGGAGGAAACATCAGCGAGCAGGATCAC
>DASQRT010000185.1:0-4200 GCA_035642795.1 Nitrospirales bacterium | reverse complement strand
CGAGGTCCCAATATCTGCGAAAGTGGGCATCTAGGTCAACAAGGGAGGGCCTAATGGCTGGACGTTCGATCCATCGCGCGGTCACGCTCGGCCTCGGCATCCTGGGGCTGACGTTCGCCGATGCACGGCGCGTTTCCGGTCAGACCCGCCTCGTCATCGACCCGCGCACGAGCCTCGCCTGGTGGGAAGTGAATCCCAATCTCAGTCACCTTTGGGCGACCACGTGCCCCGAAGATCCGGCGTGGCAGCCCGGCGAGGGCCGGTCCGTCGGATACATGGTCGACTACCTGAGGCGCAGTAACGTGACGGACACGCACATGTCCGACACGGCGAAGATCCCCGTCTATCCTCGCAAAGTCGTGCGGTCGCTGTGCACGCCTGCCCTCTCGGGAGAGGTCGTTGTGGCCGACACCGCGACGTTGCGAGGAGTGCATGGAGCGCTCGCGGTGCGCTCCGAAGAGCTCAGGACGGGGCTGGATTTCCGCGACCGCTACGCGCGGAAGGCGATCTATGCGTCGGACCAGTTCCCCGAGTTTCGCTTTGAGATCGACAGCCTGGTGAGCGTGCAGCGGGGGAAGGGAGACACGCTCCGGGCGGTGGCCATAGGGACGCTGGAGATCCGCGGCGTCAAGACGGCGATGGCCATACCGATCAAGGTGCGGCACGAAGGCGGGGGGCTGCGCGTCTGGGCAAAGACGCACGTGCCGGCGGCGTTCCTCGTGGACAAATACGGAGTGTCGGCCCTCGCGCTGGGTCTGAGCGTGGGCCTGAAGGTGTGGAAGGATCTCTACATGGGAGTCGACGTCCTGCTGCGGCCGCAAGGCAGCTGATCATAGATCACTCACCCCATCTCGGAGCGACTCGGAACATGCACAGCCGCGCCTCAATCTGCGCCCTTATCCTGACCGCGATCGGCATCGCACCGGCGAGCGCGCAGACGCTGTCGGTGGACCCCAAGACGAGCCTGGCGTGGTGGCAGATCAACCCCCACTTGGGCCACCTGTGGGCAACGACGTGCCCCCAGGACCCCTCGTGGCAGCCCGGCGAGTCGCGGGGAGCTGGCTTCGTCCTCGATCGGTCCAAGCGCAAGGAGGTGCCGATCATCCAGGTGGACGATCCGCGCATCCCGGTCTATCCGCGGGACGGCGGCGTCACAGCGGTGTGCTCCGAGGCGGTCACGGGCGGCATCGTCGCGACCGATACGATCCGGTGGACGGGAGTTCGGGGCACCATTACCATACGAACGGAATATTTCTTCAACGGCATGCCCATGCGCGACCTGTACGCGCGGAAGGCCGTGTACAAGACGGGCCAGTACCCGGAAGTGAAGTTTTACATCGATAGCCTGGTGAACGTGCGGCGGGGTGACACGCTCCACGCAAACGCCGTGGGGACGTTCGAGTTCCGGGGCGTCCGGACCCCCATGTCGGTTCCGGTGGTGGCGTGGCACGAAGCCGGAGGCCTGCGCGTTCAAGGCAAGTTCTCGATCCCCGCCCCCGAGCTGGTCTCGACCTACGGAGTGTCGAAGTTCGCGTTGGGCTTGAGTCTCGGCACGCACATCTGGAAGACGCTGCACATGGGATTTGACGTCGTGTTGCGGCGCGATGCGGGAAGCAGGAGCGACTAGCCGATAGCGATGAGCAGATCGGGGAAGGGGGCTCCCCCTTCCCCTATGCGCCGACCACCTCTATTGCGGCGGACACCCACGCATGCCGGGCGTGGCACAGCCCTTGGCCCCGCTTCCCCCTTCGATAAACCCCCACGCGGCGAGCCCACCGACCACGCCAATCGCCCCGACAAGCTGCATCGTCTTGCCCGTGGACGCACGGCGTGCAAACACCTGGTGCTCGGTATCCAGCGGGACCGCGAAGCTCTCCGATGTTGCGGCGAGCGTTCCCACGAGGCTGTCGCCGCGGATTTCAGGGCTCAGGATTTGGAACACTTCGCCGTTCGTAGCCGCCACCCAGACCCGCTCGGGGTGATGTTGTCCGATGAACGCGGAAGGTGCTGCGATTGGCTGCACCGACGCGCAGGCCGTCAGTCCGACAAGCGTCAATACGGCGACGCGTTTCACAGGCTTGACCATATTACGTCATCCTCCGTTTACGTTCCGTCGCAGGGCTCGCCTTCGTTCATGCAGGGCCGCTCATGCGCCCCGGTGCCCGTCGGCAGGGCGATGAGGACCAATCCGAGGACCGCGGCGATAACGCCGCCAAACAGGGCGGTGCGCCCCCCGGAGACCTGGCGGGTCCGCACGTCCTGCAGGTCTGTCAGCGGCAGCCACACCTCTTCGTTCGTCGTGCCTTTCTTCGTAACCCCGAGTAAGGTGTCGCCATACACGCGCGGCGCGTCAATGACCAGTTGCTGACCATTAGTCAGTGTTACCCAGATCCGCTTGGGAGAGTTCGCCTGCAAGTACGCGCCAGGGCTAGCCTGTCCTCCTACGGGACGCGGCGTGGTAAGGCAGCCCACCTGCGCGACGAGGAGTACTCCGCAAATCACCCGGCGACCTGCACTCATGACTATGGAATGCTGCATGGCCTCTTCCTTCCTGACCGGCCCGAGACTCAGGAGCGCACGCCCGGAGATGCCGGTCGTGCGCCCCTGATGCCTTCAGCCTAAATACCAGCTCTCGGAGTCGCCGGTCGGCTTAGAAGTAGTAATCCGTTCCGATCTCCCACGAGTAGCCGTTCGACCAGTTCTGGGCAAGAGCGAACGTCTGATCCTTTGAATAGACCAGGAACAGTACGAAGTTCATGGCCAACCGCCGGTGGAACCGGACGTTGAGGCCCAGATCGTTCGGAATCTTGTGCACGACACCGGTGCTGTCGGTGTACTCCCACTTGACCCGCTTCGTGAGGCTGAGCTGCCATTCCCACGTGCGGTCATAGTTCCACCGAGTGTTCCAACCAATGCCGTTCAGCGCCAGCTTGGCACCGTCGATGTACCGCTCGCGATTGTACGACACGCCGATAGCGGTCCGCGCGCTCCACTTCCCGCGGTCGATGAAACCGTATTCCAGGTTGTGCTGTGAACGGACTATGTGGTCCACCTGGTTGGAAAGGTAGGGATCGCCTATGCCGTCGCCGGTGCGATCTTGACTGAAACCACCCACCCCGCTGATGCCGCGCACGTTGCTGCTATAGCTGAACGACCGGTCGGCGCGGTTGACCGCCGTGCTGGTGATCATCGGCACATCGTCGTTGCCGAACTTCACCCAGCCGTTGTACCACAACTCGCCGGAGTCCTGGTGCTTGAAGGCGTAGGCGCCCATGAGCCAGAAATTCATCTTCGTTTCCGTGGCGCCGGTGATCGGGTTGATGCCCTGCCAATCATTGTTGTCCCCCCCGGTCTCCACGCCGACGACCGTGAGGAGCCGGTCTTTCCAGAATCCATAGGCGTTGATGCCCATGTGCGGCGCGTGTGCCTGCGCCGTGCCGCCGCCCCATGCCTGCGTCGGAGCGCCGCTGTTGAATTGGAAGGCGAACGTCGTCGGGAGCGGCTCGGTGAAGATCGAGGCGCCGACGATGTTGCCGCCCGGGTTCCACACGAACTTCAGATCGAGCTCGTCCCACGCCACATAGCGGAATGGGTTGTCCGACTCCGCACCAGCGGCCGTGAAGTAGATCTCGTTCCAGACGCCGATGTGGTCGCTGATCGGGCCCGAGTAGAAGGTCGAGAGGTTGCCGATGCCGCTCCCCGCCAAGGGGCTCTTCTGCGGTTCAGGCTGCCCGGGCGCCGCTCTGCCCTTCGACTGCTCCAGAATGTGTTGCTCGAAGCCCATCGAGAAGAAGTTGACGAAGTTCAGCGACAGGCGCCGTCCGGTGATTGCGCCTTCTTCGCCGGCCTCGATCCGCTCCTGGACCCACGGCGTCCGCATGCCGTTCCAGCGGAATTTCTTACCGGTCCAGGTGAAGTCCGGGTTGGGGGTGAACTGCACATGGCACTGATTGCATGTCAGACCCGTGATGCGCACGAACGACGGGATCGCATGCGCCTGACCGCCGAAGGCTAGCCATGCGACCGCGACCGCCGACGCCACCACAATTCCACGACCCTTCATTAGGCCCTCCCTCCGATCGAGAAAATGACGCGCGCCCTGCGGCGCGCCCACCGTAATGCCAGCCGACTAGTGCTGCACCTTCGCACTCTCCTGCGCCATGTAATGCATCACGTTTTCGATGTCCTGATCCGTCAATC
>DASQRT010000184.1:0-4713 GCA_035642795.1 Nitrospirales bacterium | reverse complement strand
GCTACCTTGGGCGACAGTCTTGCACGGACTTCGTCCTGCTTCAAACCTGTGATGCGGACGACTTTCTGACGCGAACGATCACCTTTGAGGATGGTCAGATTCGAGGGAGGCACGTCAAGGAGATCTGCCAAGAATTTGACGCAGGCGGCGTTCGCCGCGCCCTCCACCGGCGGCGCCGTCAACCGAATTTTCAGGTTGGCGCCGGTCCAGCCGACGACCGCGTTACGCGAGGCGCGGGGTAGGACACGGAGGGAAAGGGTGACTTGAGGTTCGACAGCCCGCTTACCGGTTGCGGGTGACATCATCCACGGAGGTGTCGCCCGACAGGGAGTTCAGATCGATCTCCTCCATCTCGACCATCTTGGAGAAGGTCTGCAGCATCGACCGCAACTTCTCCAGCGCCAGCATCCGCTCCTTGCGGAGCGCCAGGATGTCACGCTGCAGCCCCTCGTAATCGGCATGGGCCCGCTTGAGGAGGTTCTCGGCCTTGAGCTGAGCCTCCTTCAGCATTAGGTCAGCTTCCTTGCGGGCCGTCTCCTTGAGGCCGTCCGCCATGGACTGGGCGGTCACCAGCAGGTCGTTGAGGGTGGCCTCCTTCTTCCGCAGGTCGTTGACCTGGGTTTCCAGTTGCTCGGCTCGTTCCTTGAACTGGGTATTCTCCTTCACCAGTTGCTCGACGGCCTGGGAGACGGAGCGGAGAAATGCCTGGACCTCCTGCCGGTCGTAGCCCCGGACTCGCACCTCAAAGTCCCGTTGTTGTATGTCCAGCGGCGTAATCTTCATGATCACCTCTCTTGTTCTCTGAATCCAAGCCCCCTAACGAAGCTGCATCGCGATGTATTGCAACATGCTTACTAGTAGCACATTGCCAAGCAGGTACACCGCGACGATGAGGATCATTGGAGATAGATCGATGCCCAATCCTCCATAACCCATCATGCGGAACATCTTGCGCCTAATCGGCTCGAGCAAGGGATCGGTCAGCCGGTTCAGTGTCTGCACGATCGGGTTCCACGGATCCGGGTTCACCCAGCTGATCAAGGCTCTGACGATCACTACCCATGTATACACCCAAAAGAAGGTATCCAGCACCTGCGCGACGGCATCTATGAATCTAGCAGCAATGATGTTCAAGCTCTACCTAATTCTTCCGACCGTTTTGTCGCCGCTTCGATGGCGGCGATCACGGCCGAGCGGACGCCGCCCGCCTCGAGCGCGTGCAGTCCGGCGATGGTGGTGCCGCCGGGGGATGCCACCTTGTCCTTCAGCCGGGCCGGGTGCTCGCCGGTCTCAAGCACCTGCTTGGCCGCGCCCAGCACCGTCTGCGCCGCCAGCGTCAAGGCCGTGTCACGCGGCAGCCCCACCTTCACGCCGCCGTCCGCCAAGGCCTCGATGATCTGGAACACGTACGCCGGGCCGCTGCCGCTCAGGCCGGTGACTGCGTCCATCAACCGCTCCTCGACAACCACGACCGTCCCCACCGCCTCGAACAGCCGGATGACCAGGGCCCGCTCTTCGACGGATACGGCGGGAGAGATTGCGATCGCCGACGCCCCCGCGCGCACGAGGCAGGGCGTGTTGGGCATCACCCGCACCAGCTTGCGTGCGCCGCCCAGGCGGGCTGCAATCCGCGACAGGGGAACCCCCGCCGCAATGGACACGATGAGGGCCCGTTGGGGCAGACGGTCCTTGAGACCGTCGAGAACCGCATCCACCGCCTGAGGCTTGACCGCCAAGATGACCACGTCCGCCCAGGAGGCCGCCTCTGCATTGTCGTTGCCGGTCCGGACCCCGTAGCGCTGTCGCAGGGCGGCGAGCCGGTCGGCGACCACATCCGTGAGCCAGAGCCCTGCAGACGTCGCCACTCCATCCGCCAGGAAACCTGCCAACAGGGCCTCGCCCATGTTCCCGCCGCCGATGATCGCGACCTTGACCATTCTCCTCCCGCGCGCGCCTCTACCCGACAGGGCGCGGCCCGAAGAGCGCCGTCCCGATGCGCACCAACGTGGCGCCTTCCTCCACCGCTACTTCGAAGTCTCCTGACATGCCCATGGACAGCTCCCGCATCGTGACACCTGGAATCCTGAGCGCCTGCACCTCCGCCGCCAACATCCGCAACCGCCGGCAGTGCGGTCGCGCCTCTTCCGGCGCCCCTGCAGCCGGCGGGATGGTCATCAGTCCCAGCACACGGATCCCCTGATAGGCTCCCATTCGCCCGATCACGCGCACCAACTCATCGGGACTGAATCCATGCTTGGTTTTTTCACCCGCCACGTTCACTTCAAGCAGGACCGCCTGCGTGAGCCCGCGCTCCCTGGCCGCTCGATCGAGGCGCTCGGCCACCTCCAGCCGATCCACGGCATGCAACAGCGCGAAGCGTCCGACCGCCGCCTTGATCTTGTTCGTTTGGAGCGGACCGATCAGATGCCACTCCAAACCCGGGTACCCGTTCAAGGCCTCCATCTTGACGTCCGCCTCCTGGACGCGGTTCTCGCCGAACACCCGGCACCCGCAGCTCGCCGCCTCGCGCAGGCGCTCGACGGGGACCGACTTCGACACGGCCACCAGGGTGACGCACCCGGGATCGCGTCCGGCCCGCCGCGCCGCTCGCTCGATGCGAGCCCGCACCGCATCCAGCCGGCTCTTGAAGTCGTCGCCCATACCTAGTAGCGTCCTATTCTACGCAACGGGGGCGGGTTTGTCAGGACTGCATGACGGTGAACCCAATCCCGCTGATCATGCGGCCGGTCCCGGCGCTATCGCGGCGATACGAGTAGAAGAGGTCGGGATGGCAGGCCGTGCAGAGGTTCACGGTTTCGACCCGGGTCAGGCCAATGCCGACCTCCTCCAGTTGGCGGCGGTTGAGCCCGCGCAGGTCAAGGTGGGCTTTGGTCCCCTTCACGTCCTCCACGACCTCGGCCCAGTACGGAAAGCTTCTCTTCAGCGGCGCCAGGACAGTCCCGTTGACCTCGTAGCAACAAACGCCGATGGACGGGCCGATGGCTGCCCGGATCGACCGGAGGGAACAGCCGAACCGGTTCTGCATGACCGCCACGGTCTTGGGAACGATGCCGCCCAGCGTGCCCCGCCACCCGGCATGTACCGCAGCAGACACGCCGCGGACCGGGTCCAGCAACAGGATCGGCACACAGTCCGCCGTCTCGACGGCGACCAGCACCCCAGACTGATTGGTTACGATGGCGTCATACCCACGCGCATCGGTTGAGGACTCCCCCCCTCCCGCTATGAAGGACCTCCCACTCCGGCGGTCGAGAACCAGGACTTCCGTGCCATGGACTTGACGCACGGTGACCACGCGCAACGACGGTCCGTTTCTGCCCGAACCCGGTAGATCGGGGGCGATCTTCGTGCCGAAGAAGTGAGAGACCCCCACCAGTCCTTTGGCGAACAGGGGAACGGTGATGATGGCTTCGAGCGCGCTGGACATGGCTAGTCAGCTTGCCTCCTTAAGAACGTTGGCACATCCCATTCCTCTTCGACCGCCAGCATCGTCCGGTCCAGAACCCGGTCGGCGCTGTCACGCGCCGCGGGGTTGCGCCGCATGAACGCCGAACGGTCCGCCGTCTTGGGCTTGGAATGCAGCTCACGCACCGAGGTTTCCCTGGTGGAGATCGTCGGAATCGCCGTCTGACGCGGCGCATGCTGCGCGGCCGGCTCCCCGCACTCGAACCCCGTCGCAATGACGGTGATCACCACCTCTTCTTTCATCCGCTCGTCGACCACCGCGCCGAAGATGATGTTGGCGTCCTTGTCCACCGCCTGCTCGATGATCGAGGAGGCCTCGGTCACCTCGTGCAGGGACAGACTCGCGCCTCCCGTGATGTTCAGCAGAACCCCGCGCGCGCCGTCGATCGAGCCGTCCTCCAGCAGCGGGCTGGAGATCGCCCGCTGGGTGGCCTCGGTGGCCCGGTTGGCACCGTGCGCCACGCCCATCCCCATGACCGCGCGCCCCATGTGGCCCATGACCGTACGCACGTCCGCGAAGTCCACGTTGACGAGTCCCGGGACCGTGATGACGTCGGCGATGCCCTTGATCGCCTGCCGAAGCACGTCGTCTGCCACCTTGAAGGCCTCCCGCAGCGGCGTGGTCTTGTCCACAATCCCCAGCAGCCGCTGGTTCGGGATCACCAACATGGTGTCCACGTACTTGCGCAGCTCCCGCAACCCTTCCTCGGCCCGCGTCATGCGCTTGCCACCTTCGAACAGGAACGGCTTGGTGACGACCGCCACGGTCAGCGCGTTGAGCTCGCGGGCGATGTTGGCGACGATCGGCGTGGCCCCGGTGCCGGTCCCGCCGCCCATCCCCGCCGTGACGAAGACCATGTCGGCGCCGACGAGCGCCTCGCGGATCTGATCCGTGTCGTGCAGTGCCGCTTCACGCCCGATTTCCGGATTCGCACCGGCTCCGAGCCCGTTCTTCCCGATGCGGATCTTCGTCGGGGCCTGGGAGATCCCCAGCGCCTGCATGTCCGTATTGACCGCGATGAACTCGACCCCTTCCAGGCCAGCCGCGATCATCGAGTTGACGGCGTTGCAGCCGCCCCCGCCGATGCCGATAACCTTGATCTTGGCGCCCGAGATCGTCTCTTCTTCAAGCTGGAACATGCGATTCCTCCCTTCGTAGCGGCAGGGGGCCCCACAGCCCCCTCCCGTCCCTCAAAAGAACTCCCGGAACCACCCTTTGACGTTCTC
>DASQRT010000183.1:0-7364 GCA_035642795.1 Nitrospirales bacterium | reverse complement strand
GAGGGGAAGGATGTGGCGTGGAAGGCGATCCGGGGCCTGCTCGCCAGACCGCGCCAGGCGACTGCGTCTCACAGCCGGATCTCGATGTAGTTCTTGTCCTTCTGCTCCTTGATCCACTCGATGTAGGCTTCTTCGGACTTGAGCTGGAACACCAGGTTCCGGACATCCTCTTTCACCTCCTCGAAGGGCCGGAACTGCGGCGACTTGCGGTCGTCCACGCGGATGATGTGCATACCGATCGAGGAGGCGATCGGTTTGGTGACGGCACCAGGCGGCGCCTGCTCGATCGCCTTCTGGATCTGGGGCAGCATGTCCCCGGGGCGGATGTACCCCAGGCTGCCCCCGCGGCGCCCTTCGGGGCCGTCAGAGTACTTGGCGGCCAGCTCCTCGAACCGCTCGCCCTTTTTGAGCAACGCGTACACCTCTTGCGCCTTCTCCTGTACCGCCAAGAGCTCGCTGCCGGGCCCCAGGGCGATCAGGATCTGGCTGATGCGGACTTCCGGGGGCAGCATGAAGCGGTCCCGGTGCTGCTGATAGAAGCGGAGAACTTCCTCGTCAGACACTAGCAGGGAGGACCGGACCTGCTGGTTGATGAGGCGCAAGGCGGTCAGTTGGTCCCTGATCATCGCCATCTCTTTGGAGTCGTTCTCGTCGGGCGTCTCGCCGAGACGGCGCAGGCGGACGATCGCGTCCTTCACCTCCTCCTCCGTGACCTTGATCCCTCGCCGTTTGGCGATCTGCAACTGGAGCTTGCGCTCGATCATCCGGTTCAGGCCCATGTAGTCGATCTGGCGGAGGCGTTGGGTCAGCTCAATCCCTCTGTACCGTTGGCGGGTCTGCGCCTTCACGTCGCCGACCTCCTCTTCCAGCTCGCTCAGGGTAATGACCTCGGTGTTGACCACGGCCACGATCCGGTCATGGAGGCTGGCGGCCAGGACTGGAAGAGCGCCGAGCAGGCCGGCCCACAGGGCCAGGACCGCGAAGGCCTTCTGTAGAGTAGGCGTTGGCATGCGAGCGTGAGGAGGTGTTACGGGGTAGCGGCCACCGGGACGGGGGCGGGGACTTCGGAAACCGGAATCGGGACATCGGCGACGCGGAGCTTGGCTCTCGCCCGCAGCGATGCCACGAATTCCTCATAGCGCTCTCGCCTCTTCTCGTTGAGAAGCTCTTCCCGGACCTGATCCTTGGCGTCCTCGAAGGATAGGGGAGCACCGGAGGTGCGATCCACCAGCTTGATGATGTGGTAACCGAACGGGGTGGCAATCGGCTGGCTTGTTCCTCCGACCTTGAGGATCAGGAGCACCTTCTCAAATTGCGGGAACGTCTGGCCCTTCTTGATGAACCCTAAATCGCCGCCCTTGTACCTTGTGGAAAGATCAAGTGAGACCTTCCGGGCGAGTGTCGCGAAGTCCTCCCCTTGGTTGAGGCGTTTCTTGAGGTCGAGCGCTTCGTCCTGCGTCTTAACGAGGATGTGGCTCACGCGCAGCTCGTCGGGCGCGGTGTAATTCGCGGCGTTGGCGGCATAGTAGGCCTTCATCTCCTCGCGGGTGAACTTAACCTGGGAGTCCACCTCTTCGATCCTCAGGCGTTCCAAGAGGCTCCTCTCTCTGAAGCGCTCCACGCGTTCCAAGAAGGCGCGGTCGCGATCAAAGCCCCGTTTCTTGGCCTCTTGGAGCAAGAGCTCGTGGTTGATGAGCTCCTCCAAAAATTTCTTCCGTCCTTCGGGACCTGCAAAGGTCTTCCGGGCATAGTCCGGAATTTGGGACCACCGGAGGTCGAACTCGCTGGCTGTGATTTCTTTTCCGTTGATGATCGCGAGAGCTTTGGAGGAGGCATCCGGCTTGTCACTGCAGGCACTGAAGACGGCAAGGAGGAGCGCGAGGCCGAGTGTTCTCTTCAATGCACTACGCCATTCGTCCAAACGTGTCCTCCTCTACGATTTGATGTCGACGTGAGTCACTCTGACTCAGAAGGGAGCAGGCGATTTTTATCATACGTTGTGAGGACCTGCAAGGCTCTTTTTATTTCCGGGAAGGCGGTTTTCCAGACGGAGTCCACTCCGAGGAGCTCGAACGAGTAGGGTGTGGTGAAGCGCAGCCGGGTGCGATACTGGTCCATGAGCGTCCGCAGGCTGGCCTGTGGGGGCAGGGCCTCCTCGCCGAAGCTGAAGGCCACGGCCGTCGGGCGAACCTGAATGGCGGCCACGCACAGGGCCTTCGCCAGGAGGCGGATCTCCATCACCTCGAACAGCCGCTCGACCGGCTCGGGCGGTACGCCATAGCGGTCCACCAGCTCGCCGTGCAGTTGCGCGAGGTCGCCCATCTGGGCACCGGCGGTCAGGCGCTTGTAGAGCGCCAGGCGTTGCGCGACGTCGCCGACATACTCCTCGGGGATGTACGCCGAGACCTGAAGCTGCAGGTTCGGCTCGAACTCCTCCGGCACGGGCTCGCCCTTCAGTTCGTGCACGGCCTGCTCCAGCATCTGCATGTACAGCTCGAAGCCGACCGCGTCGATGTGGCCGGATTGCTCCTTGCCTAACAGATTTCCGCCGCCACGGATTTCCAGATCGGCCGCCGCGATCCGGAACCCCGATCCGAGCTCCGTGAACTCTTGGATCGCCTGGAGACGCTTCTGCGCGTCCCCGGTGAGCGTGTCCTCTTCGGCGATGAGGAAGTAGGCGTAGGCCTGGTGGGCGCTGCGACCGACGCGCCCGCGGAGCTGGTAGAGCTGGGCCAGCCCGAAGGTGTCGGCGCGGTTGACCAGGATCGTGTTGGCGTTGGGGATGTCGAGGCCGGACTCGATGATGGTCGTGCACAGCAGCACGTCTGCTTCGCGGCGGTGGAACTTCACCATTGTAGCTTCCAGCAGCCGCGGGTCCATCTGGCCGTGAGCGACGACGATCCGGGCCTCCGGCACCAGGTCCTTCAGCCACGCGCCCATCCGTTCGATGTCCTGCACGCGGTTGTGCACGAAGAAGACCTGCCCGCCGCGGCCCAGCTCCCGGAGGATGGCTTCCCGGATGATGCTTTTGCCGAAGCGGACCACCTGGGTGCGGATCGCCAGCCGGTCCGGGGGCGGGGTCTCGATCACCGACAGGTCCCGGAGGCCTGACAGGGCCATCTGCAGCGTGCGCGGGATCGGCGTCGCCGTGAGCGTCAGGACGTCCACCTGGTTGCGCAACTGCTTGAGGCGTTCCTTGTGACGTACTCCGAACCACTGCTCCTCGTCGATCACGACCAGGCCGAGGTTACGGAATTGCACGTCCTTCTGCAGGAGGCGATGGGTGCCGATGGCGATGTCGATGGAGCCTTCCACGAAGCCGCGCAGCGTGGCTTTTTGGTCCTTGACCGGTTGCAGTCGGCTGACGACGCCCACCGTGACCGGGAATGGCGCGAAGCGCTCGGTGAAGGTTTCAAAGTGCTGCTGGGCGAGCAGGGTGGTGGGCACGAGCACCGCGACCTGCTTGTTGTCCTGGACCGCCTTGAAGGCGGCGCGCATGGCGACTTCGGTCTTGCCGTACCCGACGTCCCCGCAGATCAACCGGTCCATCGGCTTGTCGGACTCCATGTCGCGACGGACGTCCTCGGTCGACCTGAGCTGGTCCGCCGTTTCCTCGTATTCGAATGCGGCGTCGAACTCGTGGGAAAGCAGGTCGTCCGGCGAAAACGCGGACCGCCCGCGTGCCTGCCGGGCCGCGTGGACGGCGATCAGGTCTTTCGCCATCTCCTCGATGCTCTCGCGCACGCGGGTCTTTGTGCGGCTCCAGGCCGTCCCGCCCAGGTGGCTGAGCTTGGGGGTATGGCCTTCGGACGGCGAGTAGCGCTGGATCTGGTTCAACCGATCCAAGGGGACATAGACCATGTCCCCGCCGGCATACTCGACGATCAGGTAGTCGCTGTCGAAGCCCTGGACTGAGAGGCGACGGAGCCCCAAGTAGCGGCCGATCCCGTGCTGGACATGCACGACGTAATCGCCGACCTTCACTTCTTCGAGGGATTTGAGGAACGCAGCGCTCTTGGAGAGCGACGGGGCTTTGTGCCGCCCGCTTTTGGCGAACAGCTCGTCTTCGACGATGATCGAGAGGGCGAGCGGGGCCGACCCGCCCCTCGGGCCGCGCAACCCCAGGAGACCCCCGGACAGCTCGCCCTGCACCAGGGCGTAGGGCGCATGCGCGCCGAGCGTCGTCCCGGGCTTGTCGCCCAGCGGCTCCGCCGGCAGATCGTGTTCCAGGAAGAGCGCCTTCAGGCGATCCACCTGGCCGCGGCTCCGGGCGACGATCACAACCGGGCCTTGGGCCCGCAGCGTTTCAAGGTGGGTGAGGGTCTCGGTGAAGGAACGGCCCTTGACCCCGATCCCGACCGCCTGTGGACGGTGGGCTTCGAAATGTAAGACCGGCGCGCCTTCCCCGGACACGCCGTCGGTTTCTCCAGGAGGAATCGCCGCGATGGTGACCAGGCAGCGCGAGCCGCCTGCCTCCAAGAGATGGGGGAGCGGGAGGAACAGCTCCTCGGGAGGCGGCAGGGATGGCGTGGACGGTCCGAGCCCGCCGTAGGCGGCGCGCGCCTCTTCCTGAAAGTCTTCGACGTGCTTGCGCAGAGCCGCCGGTTCGTCCGCGATCAACACCGGCGGCGCGGCGAAGTAGTCGAGCAGGGTATCCATGGCCGGATAGACGGACGGCCCGCGCCATTCAGCGTCAGGCGAGAAGGGTGTAGCCGCGTCCTCTTCCTGGCGGATCAGCTCGCGCGCGGGGAGGACGCGCAGGGAGGGAGCGCGTCCGGAGGATTTCTGGGTAGCGGGATCGAAGAGGCGGATGGTCTCGATGGTGTCGCCCAGGAATTCGAGACGGCGTGGTTCTTCGTGTGCCGTCGAGAACAGGTCCACGATCCCGCCCCGCACGGCAAACTCACCGGGGTTCTCCACCACAGACACCTGGCGGTAGCCGAGCCGCAGAAGTCGGGCGACGAGGTGAGCCCGTTCGATCGTGTCCGCCTGCTTCAACGAGAAACACGCCTCTGTGAACAGGCTCCGGGGCAGGAGCCGTTGCAGGAACGCTGTCACGGGCACGATGAGCGCGAGCCCCCGGTCCGCTCCGCGGAGCCGGTCCAGCACACGCATGCGCTGTCCGATCACTTCCACGGGGGGCGTGGAGGCGTACGGCAGCACGCCCCAATCCGGAAACGACAGGACATCGCCCGGTGCGGCGCCTTGCAGACGATTGAAGAACGCCACATCGGCCTGTAAGCGCTCCGCGGCTTCGTCCGTGGGGGTCACCACCAGCACGGACATCTTCCGATCCGCGAGGCGCCTCGCCAGAGCCGAGATCACGAGCCCCTTGGCGGCACCGAAGAGTCCGACCAGCGCCGTCGAACGCCGTCGCTCCTCAATGGCGTCGAGGAGCGGCGACACCACGGCGGACCAATCAGCGGGGATCGTGGGAGCAGACATCAGGAAGGGGCTTTGATGCGGCGGACCAGGGCGGTGGTGGACACGTCAGGCACCAGGGGGAGGGTGACGACCTGCCCGCCGCGCGCCTGGACGATCTCCCGGCCCACGATCTGGTCGATCGGCCAGTCGCCGCCTTTGACCAGGACGTCGGGTTGCACCGAGGCGATCAGGTTGAGGGGATCGGGTTCGTCGAAGATCACGACGTGGTCCACGCAGGCCAACGCGGCCAGCACTTCGGCCCGCTGGGCCTGCGGCACGAGGGGTCGGCCCTTTGGCTTGATCGCGCGGACCGAGGCGTCGCTGTTCAGCCCGACGACCAGGCAGTCCCCGAGCTTTTTCGCCTCCTGGAGATAGCGAGTGTGGCCGATGTGCAGGAGGTCGAAGCAGCCATTGGTAAAGACGATGCGCTCGCCGCGGGCGCGTCGCGCGTCCAGCGCTACCGTGAGGGCCTTTGTGGTGAGGATCTTATCAGGCATCGTGCCGTGCGGGGTATCTTACCATTCCCACCGAGGTTTCTGTACCTACCCTTGTCACTTGGCGCGCGGTTCCTTAGAATACCGCCCGCTGATGTGTGAGGAAATACTGTGGATGGCATCCGGTTTGAACGATTGCCAGGCGAAGGGCACCACTACCCGGTGCTGTTTCATGTCGGGAATTGCTACGTGCCTGTGACGGAGAGCATCGTGAGCGAGCTGAAAGCGGGCACCCTGTTGCCAGGTGAACGCTTCCTGGAAGTGCTTATCGAGAAGCTCGGCTATTCGGAGTACCTGAAGGAGCGCATCCGCGAGGAGCTCAAGAAGACCGGCGACCCCGTGACGCAGGCGACGGTCCTGCAAGGTGTGGTGAGGAATTTGTAGCCATCAGTGGGACAGGGCGCCCACTTTGACGAGCACGCTTCGGATCAGACGTTTCTTATCCTCCCGTTCTTCTTTCTGATACGCCTGCTTTAAAGAAATGATTCCTTCATCTTTCCTGCCCGAGGCCAGCTTGGCCAGCCCCAAACCGTGGAGCGATTGGGCATCGTCCGGATCGTACCGGGTGGCCTTCTCAAAATTCTCGAGCGCCTGCGGCACCTTGTTCTTGTTGTAGTAGAGCCAGCCCAGCCTTGCGTAGGCCGAGGCCATGGTCGGAGCCAGTTGGACGGCCGCCTCAAACTCGCCGATCGCCTCGTTCACCCGGCCCTTGGTCTCGTGTACGATGCCCAGGGCGTAGCGGACCAGCGGGTCGTTCGGGTTCAGGCGTGCGGACTCCTTATACGCGGCGATCGCCGGCTCGAACCGTCCTTGGTCAGCGAGGGCGAGGCCCAGATTGTAGTGGATGTAGGGATCGTCCGGGTTCAGCTTGAGGGCCTCGCGATATTGCGCGATGGCGGACTCGAGGATGCCCTGCTCGTAGTAGGCTGAGCCCAAATTGAGCCGCATGCGCACGTCCTGAGGAGCCAGTTTGACCGCTTCGCGATACTCGCGGATGGCCATGTCGAGCCGCTCCAGCGTGTGCAGGGCCTGTCCGTGAAAGTAGTGGGGGCAGGGATCGTCGGGAGCGAGCCGCGCGCTTTCTTTATACTCCCGGATCGCGCCTTCGAGGTCTCCGATCTGCGCAAGGGTCAGCCCCAGAAACAGGCGGGCCCCGGGGTTGTCCGGCTGCTCCCCGGCAAGCTGGCCGGCGAACGCACGGAGCGCCGTCCGGGGGTCCTGCTGCGCCCCCGTGTCACCCTCTTCCTCGTCCGGCAGCTTGAACAACCTGTCATGCTGCACATACGCCTCGCGATAGTCGCCTTTCAGAAGTAAGCCGGTCACCAGGAGAAGTCGGGCGATCGGATCATGGGGGTCAGCCTGGCTCCGCACTCGGCCGAGTTCCAGCACCTGGTTCCAGTTTCCCGCCAGGATGTGAGCCCTGGCGTGTGTTTGGTAATCGTGATT
>DASQRT010000182.1:0-3228 GCA_035642795.1 Nitrospirales bacterium | reverse complement strand
CGAATAGATCATCGAGATCTTTGGCGGTAATGACCTCCCGGTCCTTATTCTCGGTCGAGTCCATAGTCCTTGATCTTGGTGAGCAGCGTCTTGTAGCTAACCTGCAGGATCTCGGCCGCCTTGGTCTTGTTGCCGCGGGTCTCAAGTAGGACCTTCTCGATCATCCTGGCTTCAACAGCCCGAGAGGCTGCGCTGCTGGCTTCCTGCAGGCTCCCACCAGCCGACACGTCCTCCGCGGCCGTCCGCGCCAGCGCGCGCAAGCCCATGTGCTCGGGGAGGATCTCGCGGCCGTCGCAGAGAATGACGGCCCGCTCGATGCAATTCTGCAGCTCGCGGATGTTCCCCGTCCACGGATGGTGCTCCATAACCTCCATCGCCTCGGACGAGACCATCAGGCTCTCTTTCTTCAGCTCCCTACTGTACATCGCGAGAAAATGTTCGACGAGCAACGGGATGTCCTCCCGGCGGTCGCGTAGCGGCGGGATGACGAGCGGGAACACGTTCAGCCGGTAATAGAGATCCTCTCGGAAGGCCTGCTTGGCCACCGCCGCCTGCAAATCCTTGTTGGTGGCCGCCACGACGCGGACGTCCGCCTTGACCGGAGTCGTGCCGCCAACCCGCATGAACCGATCGCCCTCCAGCACGCGGAGGAGTTTGGCCTGAAGGCCCATGTCCATGTCGCCGATCTCGTCGAGGAACACCGTGCCCTTATCTCCCAGTTCGAACTTTCCGATTTTCCGTCCGGTGGCGCCGGTAAACGAACCGCGTTCGTGACCGAACAACTCGCTCTCCAGCAACTCCCGGGGGATGGCCGCACAGTTGATGGCCACGAACGGCCCGTTCTTGCGCGGGCTGAAGTCATGGATCATCCGGGCAAAGAGCTCCTTACCGGTGCCGCTCTCCCCGAGCAGGAGTACGGTCGTGGTGCCCACCGCGACCTTCTTCGCCTTCTCCTGCGTTTCCAGCAGGGCGCTGCTCTGGCCGACCATCTTCGCGTACTTTGTCTGCGAGAGCTCTTCCTTGAGGATCAGATTCTCGGTGACGAGCTGCCGGGCCTCCAGTGCATGCCCGATGACCAGAAGGAGATGGTCCGGGTCCACCGGCTTCTGCAGGAAATCGAACGCCCCTTCCTTGACGGCCTTCACGGCGGCTTCGATCGTCCCGTGTGCGGTCATGACGACGACGGGGACCATGGGATTTTCGTCCTTGACGGCTTGCAAGACCTCCAGGCCCGACTTCCCCGGCAGCTTGAGGTCCGTCAGAACGAGGTCCACTTTCTGCCGCCGAAACTCCTCGATTCCCTTTCCCCCATCGGCCACCAGGACGACCGCATGCCCTTCCATTTCCATGTGCCGGGCCAGCACCTGAGCCATGCGTTCGTTGTCTTCAATGAGCAGAATCGTGGCCACGTCCGTGCCTCAGGCGATCGGTAACAAAATCCGAAAGGTCGTCCCCTTGTGCTCCTGGCTCTCCACTTCGATCCGGCCGTTATGCAGCAGGATGATCTTGTGGACCAGCGCGAGCCCCAGGCCAGTCCCTTTCGGCTTCGTCGTGTAAAACGGCAGGAAGATCTTGCCGAGCCGGTCTTGCGGGATGCCAGCGCCGGTGTCACTGACCCGCACCTCGACTTCCCGCCGACGTCCCAGCGGGGGTCGCATGCCGGCCGACACGGTCAGGCGCCCGCCACCCGGCATGGACTCAATGGCATTCTGGACCAGGTTCCCCAACGCCTGTCGCATCAGCACTTCATCGATGCGAATCTGGAGTACGTCCGGAAAGCAGGTCACTTCGACACGGGGATGCGGGGGTGGCACCTGTTCCAGCACCTGTTCGACCACCCGTTTGAGCCACGGTTCTACGTCGACCGGCTTGAGGTCGGGATCGGTCTTCCGCGCAAAATTTAGGAACTGCGTGACCAGATGGTCCATGTCTGCGATCACGTGGGTGATGGTCTGGATGCTTTCCTGGACCGGACTGGCGGTCGTGGTTTGCCGGGCGATCAGCTTGACCGCGCCCAGGATGGTCCCCATCAGGTTGCGGAACTCGTGGGCGATGCCGGCGGACATCTGCCCCAACACCGTCATGCGCTCGCGCATCTCCACCTGCTCCTGCAGTGCCTTGATCTCGGTGAGGTCAGTGCACACGAACGTGGTCCCGATCAGGCGGCCCTCGCGATCTTTCAGGAGCGTGGTGCTCACGCCGATCCAGAACCGTCCCCCATGCGGCAGGCGCAGCTCGAACTCCTCCCGCGTGATGGATTCTCCGGTGCTTAGGCACCGTTTCAGCAGCCCCGCAACCGTACTGTTCGCGCCGAAGACCTCTGCGCAGGTCTTGCCGATCACGTCCTCCCGGTTGAGCCGCAGGATGCGGCCGGCGGCGTCATTGAAGGTGGTGACCACGCCTTCCTGGTTGAAGGTGATGACGCCGCTCGAGACGCTGCGGAGAATGTTCTCGTTGTAGCTCTCGACCTCCCGAGCCCGTTCTTCTGCCGCCGACCGCAGGCGCTCGAGCTCGTGCTCCTTGTCCCGCAGCCGTGCCACGATGTCGAGGAAGACATCGTCTTTCACGAACCCGGTCGACGGGGAGGAATCGCGCCGGGCGACGCGCGCGAACACGGTGTACAGCAGGACCAGAAGAATGATGCCGCCCAAAACTTTCAGCAGGAGATCGGTCGCCGCGTGCAGGTCGGCGGTGCCGGGAGTACCGGGAATCCGCTGGGGCACCATCAGATGGAACCCGAGGGTCGTGAGAAACAACACCAACAGCAGGGCCACGATGACTGCGAACGGATTGCTTCGAGGACGCAGCGCCACGGCTTATTACCTTCCCGCCAGGAGCTCACCGTACCAGCCCAGGATCTCCGGGCCGAACAGCATCGCGACCACCGCCCCGAGAGAGAGAAAAGGGCCGAACGGGATGTAATCCGAGCGGCTGATTACGCGGGCCGCAATCAATCCCACACCGAGCATTGATCCCAGGAGCCCGCCTACGATCACCGTGAGCAGCACCTGCTGCCAGCCCAGGAACGCGCCGATCATGGCCAGCAGTTTGATGTCGCCGCCGCCCATGCCCTCCTTCCCGAACAGATAGGGACTGATCCACGCCATGACATACAGCAGGCCGCCGCCTAACACAAGCCCGCCGATGCTGTCCCACCAACGCGGCAAGAGGAATGTCCCGGCGACAAGCCCGAGCGCGATCCCGGGCAACGTGATCCGGTCAGGCACG
>DASQRT010000181.1:0-3048 GCA_035642795.1 Nitrospirales bacterium | reverse complement strand
GACCTGCGCATCTCTACTATCCCGCTGCAGCACGGCGAAAAGGCGGTGCTCCGCGTCCTGGACGCGTCGAGCAAGAGCCTGGAGCTCGAGGACATCGGTCTGACCCCCAGCGATTTGAAGAAGGTCCAGGGGCTGCTCACGCGCCATAAGGGCATGGTCGTGGTCACGGGCCCTACCGGCAGCGGCAAGACCACCACGCTTTACGGCATCCTCAATCGGATCAAGTCCCCCACGACGAACATCGTCACGGTGGAGGATCCGGTCGAGTATCACTATCCTGGGCTCAATCAGATGCAGGTCAACGCGGACATCGGCCTGACCTTCGCCAAGGGCCTCCGATCAATTCTGCGCCAGGACCCCGATATGGTTCTGGTCGGGGAGATCCGGGACGCCGAAACCGCTGAAATCGCCTGCCGGGCGGCGCTGACCGGTCACCTGGTCTTCACCACGCTGCATACCAACGACGCGCCTTCCACCATCACGCGACTGCTGGACATCGGCGTGCCCCGCTACTTGGTGTCGTCGGTGGTGATCGGGATCATCGCCCAGCGACTGGTGCGGGTCGTCTGCCGCGACTGTAAGGCGCCCACCCAGCCCGACACCGCCGTGGCGACTGCGTTGGGCCTGTCGGCGGTCAGTCTGGCAGGCGGCACATACATGGGTGGCAAAGGCTGTGCGAGATGCCAGGAGACCGGCTACAAGGGGCGGACGGGCGTGTTCGAAGCGCTGGTCCTGGATGCCAGAATCAGGGACCTAATCCAACGCGGAGCGACGGAAGAGGACATCCGTATCGCCGCGCAGGAGTCCGGGATGCGCGCTCTGGTGGAGGACGGGCTCGAAAAGACCAAGGCTGGGGTCACGACGATCGAGGAATTGGGTCGCATCCTCGAAGTCAGCGAGTACGCAGCCGCCAGTTGTCCAGGGTGCGGCCGGCATCTCAATTCGGAGTACCGGTTCTGTCCGTATTGCCGGGTGGTGCTGCGTCGTGTCTGCACCCGTTGCGAGCGGCCGCTCCTCTCGGGGTGGCTTGCCTGCGCGCATTGCGGCCAGGAGTACGGCTAGGGAGCATGGCACGGTCGCACGCGATCGCAGGCGGGCACTCCACCCGCCCCGCAGAAATCTGGAACCTGCAAGACCTGCTGCGCGATCCGGCCCATGATCTGGGCGTTCTGCGGCAGGGGCTCGAGGAGCAGGTCCGGCGCTTCGAAGGATTTCGGGACAGGCTGTCATCGGAGATTCCCGCTGAGACGTTTCTGGATGCGCTGAAACTGGCCGAGGCGATCACCCGGACGACGAGCAGGCTCGGCGCGTACGCCTACCTCTGGTTCTCCGAGAACACCAAGAACCAGAAGGCCCGAGTCTTCAAGGCGGCCGTCGAGGAGATGCAGGCGGACTTCGCGAACCGCATGCTGTTCTTCGATCTCTGGTGGCAGAAGATCGATGACGCGAGCGCCGCCCGGCTGCTGGCCGCGGCGGGCGACTACGCGTACCACCTGGAGTCCCTGCGCCGCTTCAAGGACCACGCCCTCAGCGAGCCTGAAGAGAAGATCATCAACGTCAAGAGCGTCACCGGCCGCCGTGCGCTGGTGGGGCTCTACGACATCCTGACCAGCGACTTGACGTACACGCTGACGATCAACGGCAAGGCCCGCGCGCTAACCCGCGAGGACCTGCTGGTGTACGTGCGCGACCCTGACGCCCGCGTGCGCGAGGCGGCCTACCGCGAGCTGTACAGGGTGTTCGCGCAGCATGCTGACGTGATCGGCGAGATCTACAAGACCCTTGTGACGGACTGGAAGCAGGAGCACCTGGGCCTGCGCAAGCACCGCTCGCCGATCACGGTGCGCAACCTCATGAACGACGTGCCCGAGGAGGCGGTTGAGGCCCTGTTGGCCGTCTGCGCCCGGAACGCTGGCGTCTTTCAGGACTATTTTGTGATCAAGGCGCGGCTCTGCCGCATCCGGAAGATGAGCCGGTACGACATCTACGCGCCCTTCCGCGAGGCCCGCCGGCGGTATTCGTTCGCGGCCGCGTCGGCGAGGGTGCTCGACGCGTACCGCGGTTTTTCCCCGCTCCTGGCGGACTTGGCCGGCCGAGTGCTGGAGGAGCGCCACGTGGACGTGGCGGTCCGTCCGGGCAAGCTCGGCGGGGCTTACTGCTACAGCGTAATCCCCGGCCTGACTCCGTACGTGCTCCTGAACTTCAAGGGCGACGTCCGCGATATCGCCACGCTGGCCCACGAGCTGGGGCATGCTGCGCACGGTATGCTGGCAGCCGACCATTCGATCTTCACCTTCCACGCCATGCTTCCCCTGGCCGAAACGGCCTCGGTGTTTGGCGAGCGTCTCCTTTCCGACGCCTTGATGGCCGAAGAGCGGGACAAGGTCGTGAAGCAGGGCCTGCTCATCCGGCAGCTCGATGACGCGTACGCCACCATCGTGCGGCAGGCCTACTTCGTGCGGTTCGAGCGCGAGGCGCACCGGATCATCGGCGAGGGGGGCACGATGGACGATCTCTGCCAGGCGTACCTGACCGAGCTGCGCCAGCAGTTCGGGCGTGCAGTCGCGGTGCCGGCTGAATTCCGGTGGGAGTGGTTGTCGATCCCTCACCTCTTCGCAAGCCCGTTCTACTGCTACGCATACAGCTTCGGCAACCTCCTGGTGCTGGCGCTCTACGCGCTCTATCGGACTCACGGCGAGTCGTTCGTCCCGCGGTACCTCGCGCTCCTGGCGGCGGGCGGGTCGCGATCTCCGGAGGCCCTGCTGAAGGACTTCGGGGTGGACATCCGGTCGGAGAGTTTCTGGCAGGCGGGGTTTGAGACGATCAAAGGGATGGTGCGGGAGCTGGAGGCGGCGGCATGAGTCTCTTTGACGGCCTCGAGCAGTATGTGAGGGGGAGTCGGCCGCGGTTTGAGGAGTGGCTGGGGCGGCTGGTGGAGATCCCGACGGTCAGCATGGACCCCTCGCGTCGCGAGGATGTGCGGCGGGGCGCAGAGGTGGCGGTGGGCTGCTTCGCGGCCTTGGGCGCGCAGGCGACGATCGTCGAGAC
>DASQRT010000180.1:0-3580 GCA_035642795.1 Nitrospirales bacterium | reverse complement strand
GCAACAACATCGGCGCGCTGTTCGTAGTGGTGCCGTACCTCCTGGCTCTGGCGTTCCGCGCCGACGCCGGCAAGCTGAAGTCCCTTCCCATGAAGGTGTCGCTGGTGCTGTGTCTGGTCGTGGTGGCCGTATCGGGACGCCGAGCGCTTTGGCTGGTAGTGGCGCTGGCACCCTGGGTGATTCTCGCCCTGGCAATCGTGACGAAGAGTCAGGGTGCGATCACTGCTCGAGCCAAGCGTTTCGTATATGCCTACACTACCGTCGGTCTCGCCGTGATGGGCCTGATTGTAGTCCGACCCGCAACGATCGAGGAGCTTGGTTACGTCGGTCGTCTCCAGAAGGCATTCTCTGCTGAGGACGAACGAACGATCCAAAAACCGTATCTGATAGACTCCTTCAAGGAATCGCCGATCGTTGGATCCGGTTTCGGGGCGTATGCCGGTTACTTGCGGAATGAGGAACGGCCGTGGACGTATGAGCTGACCTACCACCAAGCGCTCTTCAACCTGGGCATCGTCGGGCTGGCCCTTCTGGGTGGCCTCCTGTCACTCTACTTCGTGTTTGTCGTACGCATCATGAGGGAATGCACCGATCGTTTCGCGATCCCCTTCGGCATTCTCGTGGGGTATTGCGGCTTGCTGCTCGGCGCCTATTCGAACCCGTACCTGCGCTCATTCGACTACTTATTCCTCGCCGGGCTGTTGCCCTTCTTGTCCACCTTTCGGCACGGATTCGATCAGTCTGCATCGGCATCGAGGACGGGATCCTGATCGTCCGATCGGTGGTGAGCGTCTTCAAGGCCGAGGGCCTCACTGGCGTACTGAGTGCGATCGGGCGCAGGATCCGCACACCGCGCGCCCGGTGTTATCCGGTGTGCCGTGAGATAGTCAGCGGAGCGAGCGGTCTGGAGATCGGCGGCCCCAGCCCCATCTTCGCCCGCGCGGGTCTGCTCCCTCTCTATCGTAGGGCCTCGCGGATCGACAACTGCAACTTCGCTCAGCGCACGATATGGGAAGGCGCGATCACGGAGGGTGACTCGTTCAGCTTCGATTCCAGAAAGGCCGCGGGGCGGCAGTTCATCGCCGAAGGCGCCGACTTGCGCATGGTCCCGAGTGGGACCTACGACTTCGTACTGTCGTCGCACATGCTCGAACACACCGCCAATCCGCTGCGCGCTCTCTCGGAATGGGGGCGCGTTCTCAAACCGGGCGGAGGCCTGGTGCTCGTCGTACCGCATCGGGACGGCACGTTCGATCACCGTCGGCCGATTACCGCCATGCAGCACCTCATCGCTGATTTCGAACGCGGCACGGGAGAGGATGACCTGACGCACCTGCCGGAGGTCCTCACGCTGCACGACGTCTCGAAGGATCCTGGTGCGCGGGGTATCAATTTCCAAGAGCGCGCGGAGCGCAACGGCGAGCTCAGGACGATTCACCACCATGTCTTCGACACCCGCCTGGTGGTCGCTGCCGTCACGACGACAGGCCTCGAAGTCGAGGCGGTGGAACTGCTCCGGCCCTATCACGTCGTAGTGCTTGCCCGCAAGGCGCGCGACGGGACGGGAGGCGGCCCATTGTCAGAGGACGCGTTACGCCTGGTGCTGCGCCGGAGCCCGTTCCGGACGGATCGCGAGGCGTCATGACGGCCGAGGACGTGCTGGCGGTTGTAGTCAGCTACAACGGGCTGCACAAGACCAGGCAGACCGTAGACGCGCTGCGCGGGCAGGTCGGGCACGTCGTCATCGTGGATAACGGCTCCCTCCCGGAATCACTCGCGATTCTCCAGTCGCTCGAGCACGAGCCGGGGATCACGGTCGAGCTCCTGGGGGAAAACCGGGGCATAGGCCATGCGCTGAACGTCGGCGTGCGGCGCGCCAGGGAGAGGGGAAGCTTCTGGCTGTTGACGATGGATCAGGACAGTGTCGTCGACGCGTCGCTGATCCAGGCGTACGGCACGGCGGTCCAGGGGGACGCCGGTCGAGTCTGCCTCGCGCCGTCGATCGCCAACAATGGCAGGAAGCGGGAGCCTGCGACGACAGTCGTTCGCTACGCCATCACCTCGGGCAATCTCGTGCGCGTGAGTCTGTTCGACGAGATCGGGCTTTACGACGAGGGTTTCTTCATCGATTGCATCGATTTCGATTTCTCGCTGCGGGTCCGGCGCGCCGGTCATGCGGTGCACCGCGTGCCGGACGCATCGATGCACCACGAGCTCGGCGAGACCCTCGCTGTTCCCGCTTGGCTGAGGCGATTCTACGCGCGGCATTCGCCGGTGCGGCGGTACTACATGACCCGGAACCTCATGTATCTCGCGGAGCGCTACGTCTTACGGTTTCCAGTGTTCATCGTCAAGCTGGGCGTCCTGCAGATACTCCTTACCTTGCTCGTCGGCTTCTTCGATCCCAGCCCGCTGCGAAGCTACCGCGCCATGGCGCGGGGCATCAGAGACTACCTCGCCCGCCGAACGGGGCCCTACGTGGAGCGTGCGCGGTGAGGATCGGCTTCGTCTGCACGAACTACAACAACTCTGCCTACACCAGGGCCGCCATCGCGTCGCTCCGCGCCGGGCGCAGGTGGTGCGACGTGCGCGTCGCAGTGGTGGACAACGGGTCGCGCGCGGGCGATGTCGCGTCGTTGCACGACATCGCCCGAGAGTTTCCGGAGGTCGACCTGGTGTGCAACGCGGAAAACGTGGGCTACTTTCCCGGGTTGAACATCGGCATCCGACGTCTCCGGACCAGGTTTCCCGACATTGATCTGCTCATCGTCGGAAACAACGACCTCGTATTCCCGGAGAGCTTCCTCCAGTCGGTGCAGCGCTACGGCGACGTGTTCGACACGTGGGCCGTGGTGGCCCCCGACCTCGTGACTCCCGCGGGCGTCCATCAGAACCCGCATGTGCGGCATCCGATCGGGCGGATCAGAAAAGTGATCTGGGATCTGTATTTCCTCTCGTACGGTGCCGCTGTGTTGATCCGACTCGCCGCAGCGCTTACCAGGGGATTGACGGTCCGCGAGGAGAATGCCGCGGACGGCGAGCTCTACAAGACTGCTGGGCCGATCGAGCAAGGATATGGTGCCTGCTATCTGCTCGGACCAGTGTTTTTTCGACACTTCACTCAGCTGTTGGCGCCGACGTTCCTGATGCAGGAGGAGTTCTTCTTGTACGAGCAACTCAAGGAGATCGATCAGCTGACGTATTTTGATCCGCGATTCGTGGTCTTCCACCATGGGCATGCCACCATGCACAACGTGCCGAGTCGGCGCCAGTGGCAGATCTCGCAGGAGGCGCACCGCGTGTATAAACGCTACCTGGCCATGTCGCCCGCTGAGCGATGCAACCTGATCGCGGCCGGGAGCCGGGAGCCGGGATGCGGCCACGAAGCGACTGCAAGCGATGGAGCTCTCCCGGCGTGACGAAGCGCGCGTATCAGATCTGCCTCAACTGCATCATGGACACATCGGACTCCGGGATCACGTTCGATGCCCAGGGCTGGTGCGACTACTGCAACAACTTCGAGCGGAACATCCGGCCGCACTGGCATCCCGATGCGGTGGGCGAGCGGATCCTCGGGAAG
>DASQRT010000179.1:0-9633 GCA_035642795.1 Nitrospirales bacterium | reverse complement strand
GGCTCCCAGTCTCCTTCCGCCACGCCTCCTGTCGTCGTTCTCCTGTCGTCAGAGAACACAGCACCAGCATTGCCGCAGTGTACGGTGTACCGTCTTACAGAGAATCCTTCGTCACAAGAAGAGGATACTCTCTCGTATGCGCAACTCGTCGAGATGATCTTCAAGGCAGACCGGGTTATCACGTGGTAAAAACTTCCGTCCTCCTCTTCCGATGTTGTTTTAGAAAGAGAGGAGGAGTCGGTAGTAAGAGTAATGAATGTGTATGGTGTGGATAGAAGAATTTTACATCCGACGATCAACTATATGGACTGGTTACGTGTCTGAGGAGATTGGGGGTAACTCGGAACGTGCGCTGGGGATAGACGGACAGCGTGGTGCGAAGACAGCAGCCCCTGGCAAGCGCGCACGGCAGACGAGTACGCAGACACGCGGATATTATCCACAGGTGTGGAAAGAACTGTGGGGTCCTTAAAAATTATGGAATTGCTGTGGATATAACCGCCATCTGGGAAACAAGCGTTGGTCGGCTTCGAGAACAGGTGTCGAAAGAAATCTTCGATACCTGGTTCCAAGGCCTCTCCCTAGGAGAGATCAATGAAACCGAGGCCAGGGTCAGGGTTCCCAACCGATTCTATCGCGACTGGATACGGGATCACTACCAAGGCGTGCTAGAGCAAATTTTAAGGGATACGACGGGGAAGTATAACTTGCGAGTAGGCTTTGTCGTATCTGAAGTAGAACCGCAAGAGAAAGCTGCGTCGCGCGAAAGCCTTGACCGGCCCGTGGTCGCGGGAGGGACGCGTGGAAGGAGAACGGGACAGATAAACTACAGGTATTCATTTGAAAATTTTGTTTCCTCTCCAAACAACCAATTGGCCCGAGCCGCAAGCATGAAGGTCGCCGAGTCTCCGGCTGCCGCCTACAACCCGTTGCTGATCTACGGAGGCGTGGGGCTTGGGAAGACGCACCTGATGCACGCAATAGGCAACTACGTTCTCGAGCATACGGATCTCCGGATCGCGTACGTGACGTCCGAGCAGTTCACCAACGAGGTCATCAACGGCATCCGGTACGACAAAATGATTGATGTTCGCCGCCGGTACCGCAACATCGACATGCTGCTGGTGGACGACATCCAGTTCATCGCCGGCAAGCAGGCGACCCAGGAAGAGTTCTTCCACACCTTCAATAGCCTCTTTGAGGCCCGCAAGCAGATCGTTCTTTCAAGCGACCGATATCCCAAGGATATCCCCGAGATGGAGGAGCGATTGCGCTCCCGTCTCGACTGGGGCCTCGTGGCCGACATCCAACCCTACCCCCTTGAGGCCCGGATTGCCATCCTCCGGGACAAGGCCGAGCGCGAGGGCATCAGTATCCCGGACGATGTCGCGCTGTTCGTGGCTACCAACATCAAGGCAAACATCCGGGAGTTGGAAGGCTCGCTGATCCGGCTCGGGGCCTATGCGTCGCTGACCGGCCAGGCCATCACGCCTGAGATGGCGCAAAACGTGCTCAAGGAGCTGATCAACGAGAAGAAGCGCGTGATCACGCTCGACGCGGTTCAGGAGGCCGTCGCGGCGAAATTCCACATCAAAGTGGCAGACATGAAGTCCAAGCGGCGGACGAAGGTGCTCGTCTACCCGCGGCAGATCGCGATGTACCTGTGCCGGGAGATCACACAACAGTCCTATCCCGAAATCGCGCGGCACTTCGGGGGCAAGGACCACACCACCGTCATGCACGCGTGCAAGCAGGTCGAGAAAGGCAAACAGAGCGATACCGGCCTGCTCGGAATACTTGCGGAGTTGAAGCGCCAGATCACCGGCGCATAAGCCCAGAAGGAGGCAGGCCGATGAAGATCAAGATTGCCAGGGACGAGTTGCTGACCGGGCTGCAGCGCGTCCAGGGAATAGTGGAGAAGCGCAACACCATGCCAGTGCTCTCCAACATCTTGCTGGAGACAAAGCAAGATGGGGTCGAACTGGTGGCGACGGACCTTGAGATCGGCATCCGAGGACATTACAAAGCCGAGGTCCTCCAGGCCGGGAGCGTCACCCTCTCCGCGCGCAAGCTCTACGAGATCCTCAAGGAGGTGGTGGACGGCGAGGTGACGTTCACGACACAGGAGAACAACTGGGTCCAGATCCAAGCCGGCCGGAGCCAGTTCAAGATCGTCGGGATGGCGGCGTCGGAGTTCCCAGCGCTGCCCACGATCGAGCGCGAAGGGCGGGTGGCCATTCCCGGGAGCGGGCTTTCGTCGCTGCTCCGCAAGACCCTCTTCGCGGTCGGCGACAACGACGCGCGTTACATCCTCAACGGCCTGTTGATTACTCTGTTCTCCTCCGAAAAGAAGGTCACGATGAAACTGGTCGGCACCGACGGACATCGCCTGGCGGTCGCCGAAAGCGAACTGGCGAATGCGGGGACGGACCTTCCCAAAGAGGTCAAGGCCATCATTCCGCGCAAGGCGGCTCAGGAGATGCGGCGGCTGCTCGAGGAAGAGGAGGGCGAGCCGCTGCTGGGCTTCACCAAGAATCTGGTCACCTTCCAGAAGAGCGGGCTGTACCTGACCTCGCGGGTCATGGAGGGAACCTATCCCAACTACCAGCAGGTCATCCCGAAGGAGAGCGCCAAGAAGGCGGTGATCGAGCGCGCCGCGATGGAGGGCGCGCTCCGGCGGGTCGCCGTGCTTTCGAAAGACAAGACGAACGCGGTCAAGGTAATGCTGCAGGCGGGCACGCTCACCCTGCACACGAGCAACCCCGACCTTGGAGAGGCTACCGAAGAGGTGCCCGCGCAATACCGCGGGGAGAGCCTGACCACCGGCTTCAACGCCCGATACATCCTCGATGCGCTGGCGGTGATGGACGGCGAGGCAGTCACCATGGAGATCAACAGTCCCTTGAGCCCCTGCCTGATGAAATCGGACGGCGACCCAGGCTTCCTGTGCGTCGTCATGCCGATGAAGATCTAGGGAGGGCGTAGCGAAGGAGGTCTATGGCCACGGACGAGACCAAGATCGAGAGCGGCGGGCCGCGCGACTCCTACGGCGCCGAGCAGATCAAGGTGCTGGAGGGCCTCGACGCCGTCCGCAAGCGCCCCGCCATGTACATCGGGAGCACCGGTTCCGATGGCCTCCACCACCTCGTGTACGAAGTGGTGGACAACAGCGTCGACGAGCACATGGCCGGGTTCGGCGAGACGATCGAGGTAACGATCCACATCGACGACAGCGTCACGGTGGTGGACAACGGCCGGGGCATCCCGACGGGCATGCACCCCACGCAGAAGAAGTCCGCCGCCGAGGTCGCCCTCACCATGCTCCATGCCGGCGGGAAGTTCGAGCAGGGCGCCTACACCGTGTCGGGCGGACTCCATGGCGTGGGCATCTCGGTCGTGAACGCGCTCTCCGAGTGGCTGGAGATGGAGATCTGGCAGGACGGTCAGGTCTTCGAGCAGCGCTACGAACGAGGCAAACCCACCGCCCCATTGAAAGTCACTGGCAAGACGAAGCGGCGCGGCACGATGATCACGTTCAAGTCGGCCCCCGAGATCTTTGAGAGCACGGAGTTCAGCTTCGACATCTTGGCCCAGCGCTTGCGCGAGCTGGCCTTCCTCAACAAGGGCCTGGAGATCTCGCTCAAGGACGAGCGAAAGGAGCCGGCCAAGGAGCAGGTCTTCCGCTACAAGGGCGGGATCGTTTCGTTCGTCGAGCACCTCAACGAAGCCAAGACCCCGCTGCACAAGCCCATTTACATCAGCGTCGAGAAGAGCGACATGGTTTTGGAGGTCGCCCTCCAGTACAACGACGGCTATGCGGAGAACATTTTTTCCTTCGCCAACAACATCAACACGCGCGAAGGCGGCACCCACCTCATCGGCTTCAAGGCGGCGCTCACCAGGACGATCAACTACTATGCCAACGCCAACGATTTGCTCAAAAAGGAGACAGAGACGCTCACCGGTGAGGACGTGCGCGAGGGACTCACCGCCGTCATTAGCGTGAAGCTGCGCAACCCACAGTTCGAGGGCCAGACCAAAGCCAAGTTGGGCAACAGCGAGGTCAAGGGGATCGTCGAGGCGGCGGTCAACGAGGCCCTCGGGGCGTACTTCGAGGAGAACCCGCCGATCGCTCGCAGGATCGTCGGGAAGTCTCTCGACTCGGCGCGGGCCCGTGAGGCGGCCCGTAAGGCCAAGGAGCTGATCCGCCGCAAGAGCGCGCTGGACAGCGGCTCGCTTCCTGGCAAGCTGGCCGACTGCTCCGAGAAGGATCCGGCCCACAGCGAGCTGTTCATCGTGGAGGGCGACTCGGCCGGCGGCTCCGCCAAGCAGGGACGCGACCGGCGCTTCCAGGCAATCCTGCCGCTCAAGGGCAAGATCCTCAACGTGGAGAAGGCGCGGTTCGACAAGATGCTCTCCAGCGAGGAGATCCGTGTGCTGATCCAGGCGCTCGGGACCGGCATCGGCCGCCCGCGTGAGGAAGGCGAGAAGGGCAAGGACGATTTCGATATCGACCGCGCCCGCTACCACAAGATCATCCTGATGACTGACGCCGACGTGGACGGCAGCCATATCCGGACGCTGCTGCTCACCTTCCTCTACCGCCAGATGCACGAGCTCATCGAGCGCGGTTACATCTACATAGCCCAGCCGCCGCTCTTCAAGGTCAAGAAAGGCAAGACAGAGAAGTACCTCAAGGACGAGAACGCCCTTAACGAGTACCTGGCCGACCTGGCCGTCGAGTCCGTCGAAGTCTATCTCGAGAGCGGGCAGGCTTATGTGGCCGGCCGCCGCCTACTGCCCGTCCTGAGGAAGCTCATAGAGTACGAAGGTCTCCTTGCGCGATTCGGTCGTAAACAGCACGAGTCTGGGATCCTACGCGCGTTCGTTGAGGAGCCGGGCCTGGACCGCGACCTCCTCAAGAACACGGCGGCCCTCAAGAGGGTCGTCGCCAGCGTCAGGAAGACCCTGGCGGCCATCTATCCTAAGGCGACCATGGATCTTGAGATCCTCGAGGACGAGGAGCACGAGTCCAACAAGGTCGCCTGCAAGGTCCAGACGAACGGACGCGCTCACAGCCTGGAGATCACGCACGAACTGGTGGGCTCCGCGGACTTCCGCTCGCTGCAGAGACTGGCACCGGCAGCGATCGGGTTGGGGCGCCCGCCCTTCAAGGTCAAGGCCGAGGAGAAGGAGACGGAGTATTCCAACACGACCGACCTGGTCCGCGCGATTCTGGACATCGGCAAAAAGGGCGTCGGCCTCCAGCGCTACAAGGGTCTCGGCGAAATGAACCCTACGCAGCTCTGGGAGACCACCATGAACCCGGAGACCCGTATGCTGCTCCAGGTCAAGCTCGAAGACTTTGCCGGCGTCGAGGACATCTTCTCCATCCTCATGGGCGACGAGGTCGAGCCGCGGCGAGACTTCATTCAGCAGCACGCGCTCGAAGTGAGGAATTTGGATGTATAAGCAGAGCGGGTCCTATCGCCGCATTACCCTGACGTGCTCGCGCCCGGCCCGTCGCAGCCCCGCAGACTCGGGTCTCGCCGCGCTGCGCTCCGCCAGGGTCCCATGCGGCGCCACCCGCAAGAAAGATTTCAGCATCCTCATAAGGAGATAGCGCATGCCTGTAGATGAACGCTTGGCGCAGGTCGCGATAGAAGACGAGATGCGCTCGTCCTATCTTGATTACGCGATGAGCGTGATCGTGGGACGTGCGCTCCCGGACGTCCGGGACGGGCTCAAGCCAGTCCACCGCCGGATCCTCTATGGCATGAACGAGATGGGCCTGGTCCACAACCGGGCCTACCGTAAGTCCGCCAAGATCGTCGGCGAGATCATGGGAAACTATCACCCGCACGGCGATGCGGCGATCTACGACACCCTCGTACGGATGGCGCAAGACTTCAATATGCGCTATTGCCTGGTGGACAGTCAGGGCAACTTCGGCTCGGTGGACGGCGACCCGCCGGCCGCCATGCGGTACACCGAGGCGCGGCTGACAAAGCTCGCCGAGGAGATGCTCGCGGACATCGACAAGGAGACCGTCGACTTCCGCTCCAACTACGACGAGTCGCGCGTAGAGCCGATGGTCCTCCCGGCCAAGGTGCCGAACCTGCTCGTCAACGGCGCCGGCGGGATCGCGGTCGGTTACGCGACGAACATCCCGACCCATAACATCGCCGAAGTCGTCGCGAGCCTCATCACGCTGATCGACAATCCGGACACGACGATCGAGGAGCTCATGGAGCTAATTCCGGGCCCGGACTTCCCCACGGCCGGATACATCTACGGCACGCAAGGCATCAAGGACGCCTACACGACTGGGCGCGGACTCCTCACGCTGCGGGCGAAGGCTGTCATCGAGACCGATGAGCGCACGGAGCGCGACCGGATTATCGTCACGGAGATCCCCTACCAAGTGAACAAGGCCAGGCTGATCGAGAAGATCGCCGAGCTGATCCAGGACAAGCGCATCGAGGGCATCGCGGACCTCCGGGACGAGTCGGATCGCGACGGGATGCGGATCGTCCTCGAGCTCAAGAAGGGCGAGATACCCCTTGTGATCCTGAACAACCTGTACAAGCACACCCCCATGCAGTCCACGTTCGGCGTGATCATGCTGGCACTGGTCCACAACCGGCCGGAAGTGCTGAACCTCAAGCAGATCCTGGAATTCTTCGTCGAGCACCGTCGCGAGGTTGTGCTCCGCCGGACGGCGTACGACCTGCGCAAGGCCGAGGAGCGGGCCCACATACTTGAAGGCCTTAAAATCGCGCTCGACAACCTGGACGCCGTGATCGCCCTCATCAAACGGTCGCGCTCGCCGGAGGAGGCGCGCGGTGGCCTAATGCGGCAGTTCACGCTGTCGGAGATACAGGCCACCGCCATCCTGGACATGAAGCTACAACGCCTCACACAGCTCGAACGCGAGAAGCTCATCCTGGAGTACGCGGAGATCATCAAGCGCATCGCGTACCTCAAATCCGTCCTTGGCTCCGAGGCCCTGGTGCGGCAGATCATCAAGGACGAGCTCTTGGCCCTCAAGGAGGAGTACAAGGACGAGCGGCGCACGCAGATCATCCCGGAGGAGGCGGAGATCAACATTGAGGACCTGATCGCGCAGGAGGAGGTGGTGGTGACCATCTCCCACGCCGGCTACATCAAGCGCAATCCGGTGTCCCTCTACCGGGCGCAGCGGCGGGGCGGCAAGGGGAAGATCGGGATGGGCATCAAGGAGGAAGACTTCGTGGAAACGCTCTTCACGGCCTCGACGCACGACTACCTCTTGTTCTTCACGGACGCCGGGAAGGTGTACTGGCTGAAGGTGCACGAGATCCCCGAGGCCGGCCGGGCCGCCAAGGGCAAGGCGATGGTCAATCTCCTCGCCCTCTCCGGGGACGAGAAGGTGACGGCTACCCTGCCCGTCAAGGATTTTCGCGAAGACCGCTACGTGGTCATGGCAACGCGGATGGGCACCATCAAGAAGACGGAGCTTTCGGCGTACGGGAATCCGCGCCAGGGCGGCATCATCGCGCTGACGCTGGACGAGGGCGACAAGCTGATCGGCGTAGAGATCACGGACGGCCAGCGCGAGATTTTGCTCGGCACCCGCGACGGGATCGTCATCCGCTTCAAGGAAGAGGACGTCCGGCCGATGGGCCGTACCGCCCGCGGCGTGCGCGGCATCGCCCTGGACGAAGGGAACTACGTGATCGGCATGGAGACGATCACCCCTGACTCCACCGCGTCCATCCTCACGGTCACTGAGCGCGGGTACGGCAAGCGCACGTTCGTGAGCGAGTATCGGCTCCAGGGACGTGCCGGCAAAGGCATCATCAGCGTCAAGGTGACCGAGAAGAACGGGCCCGCGGTCTCGTTCCATCAGGTCCGCGACGGGGACGAGATCATGGTCATGACGGCCGAGGGCAAGATACTCCGCACCCTCGTGGACGACGTGCGCGAGATCGGCCGCAACGCGCAGGGGGTGCGACTGATCGACATGGCGGAGACCGACCGTGTCGTGGGTGTTGCCAAGCTGGCCGAGTCGTCAGGCGAGGGGACCGGCGAGGGCGGCGGCGCGGGTTCGAATGGGGACGAGCCTGGCCTCGACACCGGGAACAATGGAGGTTGAGCCGTCCAAGAAACCCCTCGACCCCCTTGTCAAGACCGCGCTCACGCTCTGCATCGGCCTGATCGTCATTACCGTGGTCGGCATGATCCTGACAGCGCCGGATCGCTCCATTCCCCCCTATAGCGTGATGGCCCAGCAAGGAGAGATCGTGACCGTCAACGTGCCGCCCCCCACGACGGACCCTGAAATCGAAGCACTCCTCGTGCGGTTCCAGACCGTGGGCCACGGCGACCGCAACCAGTTCGCGCGTCTCAAGATCAAGCCCACCACGCCCGGCGACCCGGCCGGCCTGTACCAGCGCGTGACGATCTACGTGTTCGACAATCCGGGCCTATCGGAAGAAGCTTCGCTGAAGGAGTATCTGAGCGGCACGGATCCGCTGGCCCGGTCCGGCTTCGAACATGCCGTGCGAGGGCTGTATCGTCTCACGGCCGATACGGAGCTTGGCGCCATGGGGTTCGTGCCGAAATCGGGCGCAAAAGGCGAGTGGCCATCCGTGGGCGCGCGCATCCTCTTTCAAGGCAAGGGAGGAAAGAGTTAGGAGGATGCCGATTTCTCAAACAAGGCGCGTAGCCGCGCTTGGAGGGCCGGATCGTGGACTGGTTGGACAGCCGCTTCGATCGAGGTCCGCACGTCATCAGGCATGGCGCCTCTTGTCTCCGCCGTGCTAGGAGGAAGTTGGGCTGAAGCGCCGGCTTCGACTTCAGGAGCAGGCGGCGTTCCTACGCGTAGGATGATGTCGGTGATGGCGTCACCGCCGGCGCACAACGAGAGCTTCGCCAGGAGCTCCGGTTTCAGGAACCGGAGCTCCTGCAGCCAGACCGAGTTCTCGGCGATAAGGTAGAGTTTTCGGTGGCGGATGGATTCGGGCCAGGTATGGTGCCCGATGTGCTCTCCGACGATGTCGGGCCAGTGCTGCTGGAGCGTGCACTCCAACATGCGGGACTCCATCCCGTGATTTTTGAGAAGTCGGCCGAGGACATCCGGGATCGCGATCAAGCCGGTACGCTTGGCCATGACGCTATCGTAGCCCGCTACTGCAGGCCCGTCAAGACGGAGGAGGCCACCATGAAGATGAAGACCCTCTTTGACAACTCGCTCTTCGAGGAATTCATGGGGCAAGCCCTGGAGAAATTCGAACAGCACCTGAAGAACGAAGAGATCAAGCATGGGCCCCTGGAACAACGGATGCGGGGCGCAAGGGAATTCGCGGTGTTCCTCCTGGGGCGGCCTCATCGCAAGGGGGAGAGGACGAAAGGACGAATCTAAGACATTACGAATATAAGAGCGGGTCCTGTCGCCGCATCACCCGCTTCGACTTATGAATAATTGGAAAACTTATCCTCCTTGCGCTATATTAGAAGACAAAATTTAACGAAGGGGGCGACCGGCTTCGACGGGGATCATGAGGCCAGGGTGGCATGCCGAGCTCCGGGAACTCGTAAAAGTCCGGAAACAATAACTGCCAACCAAGAGCTGGCACTCGCTGCTTAATT
>DASQRT010000178.1:0-2209 GCA_035642795.1 Nitrospirales bacterium | reverse complement strand
TGTGCGCGAAACTTGCTCCGATCAAGGTGACGTAAGAGATTCAACAGCGAACGTTCCCCTCCTGCCATGATGTCCGTCGCATGGACGAGTATGACCGTGGGTGGCTCACCGTTGAGCGCTGGATGAGTCATGTGATGCACTCATACTCGGCCTCGAGTTGCATGGCCGTCCCCGTGATATCGAAGCGCATCGCCGTCCGGCGCCCCTCCTCTGCGACCCGCCTCCGCAGAGCTGGGTCCGCCCAAAGGGTTTGGACCCCCTCTGCAAGTCCCACAGGATCGCCTGGCTCGACCAGCCAACCATTGACGCCGTGAGTCAGGATCTCGGGCACTCCCCCGACGCGCGTGCCGATTACCGGCAATCCCATGGCCATCGCTTCCAACACCACCAAGCCAAACCCCTCGTCCAGGCTGGATAGCACGAAGAGATCGAGACATCGGTAAAAATCGCTTGGGTCCTGGACCGGGCCGACAAACACCACCCGATCGGCAATGCCGAGCGCGCGGGCCTTCCGCTCCAGAGCTTCCTGTTCTTCACCAGTGCCTCCGACCAGGAAAAGCGCCTCCGGATATTTCGGAAGGAGGAGCGGCATCGCGTCGAGCAGAATCCGGATACCCTTCCTGGGGTCCAAGCGGCCCAGCGTCCCGATGATCGGCCCCCTGGTGACTGCACTATCTCGTGCAGGAGGCGGAGCAAATCGAGTCGTATCGATGCCGTTCCGAATCACACAAACCTGGGCGGCGGGCACCCGACAGTGCTGGATGAGCACCGCCCCAAGGGCCTGCGAGACGGGGAAAAACCGGTTTACCAGCAAGGCCAGGCACCGATACCGCAACTGGTGCCGCCACCAGCGGATAGGCGCCGTGAAGAAGCTAGCGCTGTGGATGGTCGAGCAGCACCGGACACCACACATCCGCGCCACTACGGTCCCCACCAAATCGGCGTCAAAGAGATGGGTATGGACGATATCGGGTCGCGCTTGACGCACATGTCGACCCAGCGCCACAGCAAGGCGGAACAAGGACCCCTCTACGCCTTGCAGTTGCACTACGTCAGCACCTCGATCTTCCAGTTCCTTTCGAAGGTCACCCTGAGGACCCCAATAGACGACCTGCATCTGAAAACGGTTCAGGTCCATGGCAGCAGCCAGGTAGCAGAGGACACGCTGAGCGCCGCCCAGGCCGAGATCGGGAATGAGGTGCAATACCTTCATTATGAACCTGGTTTCATCAGATCAACATCGACATCCGGAATGCCAGCCACATACCAGCGACCACCTATCTGGCGAAGCCCCGCCGATCCGGCGACATTCCAGATCGCCTCCCAGACTGCAACCGCAGACCACAGCCATCCCGGCACCGTCTTCACCCATCCAAAGCGCGCGAAGTTCAGGCAGAGCCACCGAGGCTGGAATCTAGCCTGGCGCGCGGCTCGACCCAACTCCCGCAACCGATATTCCCGCAAGTGCAACCCGAGCGACGTGGCCCCATGGAGCGAACTGGGCGTATGTAGTAGATAACGCCCTCCTGGCACAAGGACTCGATAGACCTCAGCTAAATGCGGATCGAGGTGGTCCGGATGGAGATGTTCCACCAAGTCCAGACTCACGACCGCATCGAAGGTGCACGCTCCGAATGGAAGGTGAAGGGCGCTGGCCTGGCAGAGAGTCGGACCGGTTTGGCCGGTAGCGAGATCCCGCATGGCGGTAAAAGCCTCAGTCGAGATATCCACGGCGACGACAGATCGGCCTGGTGACGCCGCGAGCGCAAAACGGCCATTGCCGGCGCCGATATCGAGAATCCGACGGGCCGAGTTCAACGCCCCAAGGAATGACCGATCAACCCGGCTCAAGCTGGCTGCATAGATCGTCTCGCGACCCGGGCGCCGGCGCATCGCCGCATGCACTGCATCGTATGCTTCGCGAAAGGCCTTCTCCGACGGCTCGGAGAGCAGGTGTGTCCGCCACGCCTGCTCGATCTCTCGCTGCTCCTCCAGATGATCAGTTGCCACGGGCTGCCCCCCTTGGCCAGGCAGTCTTGGCCAGCAGGCGTTCCGCCGCGTCCACCACCATAGACGGCGTCACCGACTTGAGGCAAAGTTCCCGAGGGATGATGGGACAGTCCTGAAAGTCCCCCACCCGGATGCACGGACTGCATGGAAGGGGAACCCGGACGATTTCATGCGTGGTGCCGCGGGGACCGAACACTAG
>DASQRT010000177.1:0-3126 GCA_035642795.1 Nitrospirales bacterium | reverse complement strand
GAAAACCCCGGCGGCAAGATGGGCAAACCGCTGCGTGATAAAGATATAGTCCACTTTCCCGTCCATGAGCCGGACCCCGGCCATGGCGTTACTGGGGCTTCGTTTGTCATACAGCATGACGAAGACGTCCTGCACTTCGACTTTCACTCCCGGGATTTTGATTTTGATGAGATTCTCTTTGACCTTCGCTTCCGAATCTCCGATTTTGATCCCGAAGAGCGCCACGTCGGTTGTATTGAAATGCGCAATATCCATCACTTCGGATTCTGTGAGCTCGTACTGCTCGGCGTTCGCCGCCGACGACATCAGGAACGCCAACGAACAAGCCCACGCCACCAATCCCATGCCCCTTCCCCGCGCGCCCATGCTTCCTCCCATTATCAGGGTTAGATGAATCTACTATCCTGCAGCCCTCTTGAAAAGCCTTCGAAATACAGCCGAGTCATGGTAACGGACACGCCCCGGAGTTGCAAGTGCTCAGATGGTCGTCAGCTTTGCCCTGCCCCGCTCTTCTCTGCGCCTTCCTCATAAGCCTGAATGAGCAGCCCGGCGAGGGTTTCCAACCGGCTGAAATAGGAAGCTGCTGTCTCCTCCAACGCTGGCAGTAACCGCGCCAAATCCGCCCGACAATCCTCTAGGATGGCCTTCCTCGGTGCATCCAGGGCCCCGCCGGCCTGTACGTAAAAGTTCACGCACCCCCCGATGACCTCGTCCAGGACCCAGAGCTCTCCCATGCTCTCCCGCGGAACATCGGGAAGGGAGGCCTGCCGGTGAGCGTGCCAGAGCGAGAGAATGTCATCCTTCATGGCCAGCGTCCTACAACGAAATGACCCCATACGCCAGGGTCGTCGCGAGGCTGATCAACACGAATCCCCTCACGCGGTACTCCCAAAATGGCCGCTTGAACCACCAGTCCAGCACCGCCTCTCGTCGACCGAGCGGAGCTCCGATCAAAAACAGCCCTTTGGCGAGCCCCACGCATCCGACCACGACCCACAGCGTCCGGAAGGTGAGCCCGGCCGTCCCGATCACCAGCGCGAGATTGATCACCATGCCCACCTGGATGAGCACGAATAGCCGGAACTCGTCCGAGACCAGTCGTTCCAGGATCTCCACCATCCACGCCGGCGCGATGATCAGACCGAGCCCCAACGCGAACCAGACCACTCCGACGCAACTAAAGAGAAACGCCCTCACGGATAGAGTCCGCGAGCCAGATGCGCCTGAACGATCTTGTCGATGCCGTTCATGAGCGCAGCCATGCGCATGGAGACCTTCTTTGCCTGGGCGAACTCGAGGGTCCTCCGGAAGGCGGCCGTGATGATCTCATGCAGGCGATCCCGGATGTCCTGTTCCTTCCAGAAATACTTCTGCACATCCTGGACCCACTCGAAATATGAGACAATCACGCCCCCGGAATTCGCCAGGATGTCCGGGATGACAAAGACGCCTTTCTCCTCCAGGATGCGGTCGGCACCTAGCGTCGTCGGCCCGTTCGCCCCTTCCGCGAGGATTCGACAGCGGAGCGAGCCGGCGTTCTTCTCCGTAATCTGCTCCGAGAGCACGGCCGGGACCAAGATTGTGCAGTCGAGCTTGAGGAGATCCTGGTTGGAAATGCGCTCGCCCACCCCGCATTCATGCAGCGGGCGGACGTTGCTCTGGTAGCGAGACCGGAGGGTCGGGATGTCCAGCCCACGCGCGTTGTATACGCCCCCCTTCGCATCACTGACAGCGACAACCTTCGCGCCGATCTCGTGCAGAATCCTCGCCGTGTGCATGCCCACGTTCCCAAAGCCCTGGACAGCCACCGTCGCTTTCGCGAGATCCAGCTTCAGGTGCCGCATCGCTTCCAGGATCACGTCGGCGACCCCACGTCCGGTCGCGTCCTCGCGGCCCAGACTCCCGCCGATCGACAGGGGCTTACCCGTGACAACGCCGGGCACGGCGTAACCAACCTGCTGGCTGTAAGTGTCCATCATCCAGGCCATCACCTGCGCGTTGGTGCCGACATCCGGGGCCGGGATGTCTTTCTCCGGACCGATCAGCGGGAGAATCTCAGCCGTGTACCGGCGGGTCAGCCGCTGGAGCTCGGCCCGCGAGAGTCGCTCGGGAGACACGCGGACGCCCCCCTTGGCCCCTCCGTAGGGGAGCCCCACCAGGGCGCACTTCCATGTCATCCACATGGCCAGCGCCGCCACTTCCCCGAGGTTCACCTCGGGGTGAAAGCGGACACCTCCTTTAGAGGGTCCCAGGGCTGTGTCGTGTTGCACGCGATAGCCGACAAACACCTTGACGCTGCCGTCATCGATCCGGACCGGGACAGATACGATCAGCGCTCGTTGGGGGATCTTGAGCCGCTCGCGCAGGTTGTGATCCAAGCCGAGGCGCTCGGCGGCCTCTTCAAACTGCGCCACGGCCAACCGAAACGTCGGGGTGTCCAGTTCCCGGTTGAGCTCAGACATGATCCCGCCGCTCAGGCCTGCTGAGGGGTGGGTTCATCCGGGGGCGCTTCGGCCGCCACTTCTTGCGCGGCCCGCTCCTTCTCCATCGTCACCTGGAGCTTGGCATATTCACGCCGGCCCCGGACCGTCGACTTGATCTGGAAGTTGCCCGTGTGGAAGAACCAGCCGGCGTTGACTTCCACCCGATAGGGTTGGCCGTCCTTAGAGAGCACAATGTCGCCGGCGAGAAACATGTCATTCAAGGTTTCGCGGACCTGAGCCCAGTCCGCCTCAGCGATCTCGTTGAGGATGGCGACGTTCGCCGAAATCAGCTGCGATTCGTGGGCCTCGATCAGATAATTCAACAGGCGATACCGGAGCAGGTCGCGGGACTCCATCTCACGCTCCTTTGCTGCTGACGCATTCGACCGCTACTGGCCTGGCACCGGCGGACGCAAGCCACTCCGCGACGCGTTCTTTTTGCAGCGCAAGCCCGAAGACCTCTTGGAAGGCCCCGACCACCGCCCGGCCCATCGCTTCGAGCTCAAGCGCCGCGCCCGTTGCGAGCGTGACCGACGTCATGCCCGCTCCGGCCAACCCGCAGGGGACGATCGCCGCGAACGGAGACAGATCGTTTACGACGTTGAGCGCGAACCCGTGCCGCGTCACTCCCTGGGAGATCCGG
>DASQRT010000176.1:0-4752 GCA_035642795.1 Nitrospirales bacterium | reverse complement strand
CCGCACCGCGCGCAATGGACTTCGGTTCGGCGATGGAACAGCTTCCAATCCGTTTTCGTGCCGATGGCCGAGTCGGCAATCGGTTTCCAGAAGCTCGGCCAGCCAGTGTCGCTGTCATACTTGGCGTCGGAGGAGAACAGGGGCAAGTCGCAGCCGGCGCAGTGATAGGCGCCCGGTTCCTTGTTCGCGTTGTATTGGTTGGCAAAGGGCCGCTCCGTCCCTTCCTGGCGCAGCACCCGGTACTGCTCCGGCGTCAGGACCTGCCGCCACTCTTCGTCCGTCTTCGTTACCTGAAACATGCGCCCCGACTCCTTGGCTAGGACCGGCATTATACCAACGGCCTTTGCCGTGATGCCGAGTGCCAGCGCCAAACCGCCTTTCAGAAATGTTCTCCGCGTCATGGGCTTTCCTCCTTCACCCATTAGTCGCGGCACCGGCCAGTTCGTTACATGGGGAAATGCCTGTCCAGGCAATCCGGGCAGATCAAGTGCGAGAAGTCCGCCTCGGAATGGCCCTTGATGTAGCTTTCTACAGAGTACCACTGACCGCGCTCGTCACGAATCCTCTTGCAGCGCGCACAGATGGACAGGATCCCCCGCAGGACTTTAATCTCCTTCAGGGCCTGCTCCAACTCTTTTTCCCGGGCCTTGCGGCGGTCCATTTCGTGTTTGAGACTCACCGTCGAGCGCATCCGTGTCAGCAGCTCCAACCGGTCGATCGGTTTGGTGACGTAGTCCACAGCCCCGGCGGCGAACGCCGCCTGCAGGAATCCCGACTCGGTCATCGCCGTCACCATGAGGATGGGTAGATCCCGATAGCGGTTGTCCGTCTTGATCCGACGGCACGCTTCCACCCCGTCCATATCGGGCATCCTGATGTCCATCAAGACCAACTCAATATCCTCGGTAGGAGCGCTCGAATTAGCGAGGCCGAGACGCTGAAACGCCTCGTGTGCGGATTCCACTAGCAGGATCGGCTGATACCCGGCGCCTTCCAGAATCATCTGCAGCACGCTTCGGGTTGCCAGCGAGTCATCAACAACGAGAATGCTCATGGATCCGCGCTCCTTCAGGGCCCCCTGGAGCCATCCAGTCTGTCACCATCAGGCTCCTCGGTCAAACGGCGGCCCCACTGTTGCCAGCACAGGTCCACGATCGGGGCGGCCAGCAACAGCACGGCCACCACAAACACCGGCCAGTTGAACTGGGTCGGCAGCACGTGGCGGACGGCTTCGGCTCCGCCACCGGCCGCCCTGATGGCGTCGGCCATGAAAACGTACAGCGTGAGCGCGACGCCGACGAGATTCAATCCCCACGCCCAGGGACCCGGCCAGAGCGCGCACTCCGGGCGATCGAACAGATTGACCACCGTCCCGCCCACGACCATCAGCAAGGCGATGCTGACCGGGGCCAGCACCGGCCCCCACCACGGCAGCGGCAGCAGGAATAGAATGTCCCAGTCCAGAAGCGTGCGCGGCCAGCCGCTCAACGGCACCAGGAAGACGTAGTACAGGATGTCCCACACGCCAAAGGCGACCAGCGTGTAGCTCAGGCGGCTACGCCACGTCCGGCCAGCCAGCCAGCCCACGGCAAACAGCATGATCAGCGTGGCCGCTTCGCGGACCATCTCCGCACGGATCAGGCCCTCCGGTAACATCACCGGATCGGGTTGATACGGGTCTACGCGGTCAACCATGGTCCGCAGGTACAGGACCACCGCAGCCTCGACGTAGGCCATCGCCGCGGCATAGAGCACGACGACCAGCCAGCGTTGCTTGCCGGTCATGGCTGTCCCTCTCGTCCACGCATCAGATCCGCTCAGGGAAATCCGAGATGATGCCATCCACACCAAGCGATCGGACCCACGTAATGTCCGATGGCTCGTTGACCGTATAGACGAAGACGCGCAGCCCGTCGCGCTGCAACGCGCTGACGAATTCGCCGGTCACGCAGTCGATCCCCAGCCCGACGTGGGTGACCTCGGCGTCTCGCGCAAACGCCGTCGGGTGCACGGGCACGCTATCCAGCAGGGCCATGGTCTGAGCCCCGGAGATGAGGCGTTTGATCGCGAGCAACTCGGCATGGAGAAACGAGGCATAAATGACGGGCTGAGAAAACTTGCTTCCGGTCACGTTCGCCCAAACCCGTTCGGCGGTCTCCGGAGACTTGATGTCGAGCATGAGTCCGGCACGGTTGTTGATGCACGCGAGCGCTTCATCCAGCGTCGGAATTGGCTGGCCGTCGGCCGTTCGTAACCTTCGTATCTCTTCGAGGGTCAGTTCACTGAGAGCACCGGATCCGTCAGTCATACCGTCCACCCGGCGATCATGGAACACGACGGGGTGGCCGTCTCGCGTCGCCCGGACATCGACCTCGACGAAGTCGACGCCCAACGCGAGGGCCTTGGCGATGGACGCCAGCGTGTTCCCCGTGACGTGCCCGGCGGCCCCTCGATGTCCAACCCGAAGCACCATGAGGGTTCCGCCTCCGGCATGATGCGGTTCATCTCTTGGACTTCTTCCAGCGATCGATGAGGACGCCCTCACGGAGGCCATAGTCGCTGACCAGACACTCGGCAAAACCGAACCGTTCCATGCACTCTGTCAGGATCACCGTGCCGGCGAGGATGAGATCCTCGCGACCAGGCTCCAAACCGACAAGTTCGCGCCGCTGGGCGTGCGTGCGAGCGATCAAATCAGCCTGGATCCGCCGCACGGCTTCCACGGAGAGCCGGTAGTTGTGGATCCGGAGCGAGGCATAGACCGCGAGGCGCTGGTCCATCGCCGCCAGCGTCGTGATGGTGCCGGCCGTCCCGACGAGGTGAAAGCCGGCCAGCGACCCAAGCTTCCCCTCAACGACGTCCAGATGCCGGGCAATGCGAGCGCGCGCCGTGGTGAGCTCATCCGACCGCACCGGATCAGACCGCAGGCATTCCTCGGTGAGGCGGACGACTCCTTCATCCACTGATACCATCGCGGGAGCCTGCCCAGGCGCGACGGTGATGAATTCAGTGCTCCCGCCCCCGATGTCCAGCGCCACGAACCGTTCCACGCCGGATGGGAGACCGGACTGGATGCCCAGGAGCGACAGTCGGGCCTCTTCCTCGCCCGATACGACCTCCACATCCAGCCCGCTCCGGCACTTGACGGTGCTCAGAAACTCGTCTCGGTTGACAGCGTCGCGCACGGCGCTCGTGGCCACCGCCACGACCTCGCGCGCGCCGGCCTGCTCGATCGTTGGCAACCACTCGGCGATCGTCTCCAGTGCGCGCGCCATCGGCGCCGGTTGCAGGCGGCGGCTCGGCTGAAGGCCTTCGCCCAACCGGACGATGCGGCGCCCCGAGGCGAGTTCGTGCAGCCGCCCATCGTCTCCAATCCGGGCAATCAGCAACCGCAGCGTCAGTGTGCCGATATCGATGCCGGCATAGATTGGCATCAGTCGTTCACCCTCGTTCCTTGATCTGCTCCATCTCAAACCGGATGCGCGCCTCTTCCTGCTTGAGCTGGTCCACCTTGGCAAACAGGTCCTGGATCTCTTTGTCCTCCAGCACCCCGCTGCCCTTCCGCTCGATCAACTGGAACGCCCGCTCGCCGGCCTCCCGCAGGTATTCCTTGATCTGGTCCTCCACCTTGTACAGCTGGTACTTCAGGCGCAGGAACTCCATCTCCTCGAGCGACCGGTCCGCAGCCTCGGCGGTGTCCTGACGCATCTTGACCCACCCCGTGCGGAGGTCGTTTTTGAATCGGCGGAATCGCGAAAACATGTCTCCTTCAGGATACCGATGCCAGCTCTAGTTTTTCCTGCCACCGGCGGAGCAGAGCCTCTTTCAACTCGACGTGCTCCGGTCGCGCGAGATGGGGATCTCTCTGGAGCAACCGCGTTGCTTCCTCCCTGGCCTCTTCCAGGATCTTGGCGTCGCGGATGAGATTGGCCACCCGCAGATCTGACGGGCCCCACTGCCGGGTCCCAAAGAACTCGCCAGGCCCGCGGATGCGTAGGTCCTCCTCGGCGATCATGAAGCCGTCGTGACTCTTGACCAACGCCTCAAGGCGGCGTCGCGCCTCCTCCGACAAGCGGTGAGGCCCCATCAGGAAGCAATACGACTGATGCGCCCCGCGCCCGACCCGTCCCCGGAGCTGATGCAACTGGGCCAGACCGAACCGGTCGGCATGCTCGATCAGCATCACCGTGGCGTTGGTCACATCGATGCCCACCTCGATGACCGTCGTGGCCACCAGTACCTGAATGCGGCCGGCTTTGAAGTCCGCCATGACGCGGTCCTTCTGCTCGGCCTTCATCCGGCCATGGATCAGCCCGACCGTCCACTTCGAGAACACCTCCCGCTGCAGCCGCTCGGCTCCCGTGATCGCCGCCTGCAGGTCCACCTTCTCCGACTCCTCCACCAGCGGGAACACCACGTAGGCCTGCCTGCCCTGTGCCAGCTCGTCCTCGATCAGGCGGTAGGCCCTCACCCGCTGTTCTTCCGCAAACAAGAGCGTGCGGATCGGCGTGCGGCCCGGCGGCATCGCGTCAATCACGGAGAGGTCCAGATCGCCGTACACGGTCAGGGCCAGAGTCCGCGGGATGGGGGTCGCCGTCATGACCAGCACGTCGGGCGCGTAGCCTTTCTCCTTGAGGGTCGCGCGCTGCAGCACCCCGAACTTGTGCTGCTCGTCGATGACGGCCAGCCCGAGCTTGTGGAACCGGACCCCCTGTTGGATCAGAGCGTGCGTGCCGATCACGATCCCTGCTG
>DASQRT010000175.1:0-4127 GCA_035642795.1 Nitrospirales bacterium | reverse complement strand
CCTCGTCGCGCTGGAGAAGATGGGTGCCGAGATCCGCATCGAGCACGGCAACGTGCATGCCTGCGTCCGTGGGCGGCTCAAGGGTGCCCGGATCTACTTTGACATCCCGACTGTCACCGGCACCGAGAATGTTATGATGGCGGCCTGCCTGGCGGAGGGGACCACGGTCCTGGAGAACGCCGCCTGCGAGCCGGAGGTCGCTGACCTGGCTAGTTTCCTGATCAAGCGGGGCGCGCGGATCTCAGGAGCCGGTACGGATGTCATCACGATCGAGGGCGTACCAGAACTGCGCGGCGCTGACCATGAGATCGTCCCGGACCGTGTCGAGGCGGGCACGTATCTGATCGCGGGTGCCATCACGGGCGGCGAAGTGCGCGTGGTCCGGTGTCGGCCCGACCACTGCGACGCCCTGCTCGCCAAGCTCCAGGAGGCCGGGGTGGCGCTAAAAGTAGAAAAAGAGGCGATCCAGGTGAGAGCCAACGGACAGCTCAGGGCAGTGGATGTGAAGACCTTACCCTATCCGGGCTTTCCGACCGACATGCAGGCGCAGATGATGGCGCTCCTGGCGCTTGCCCGCGGCAGCAGCGTGATCACCGAGACCGTCTTTGAGAGCCGGTTCCTCCACGTGCTGGAGCTGCAGCGCATGGGGGCGGACATCCGGATCGAAGGGAACCATGCCGTCGTCACCGGGGTCGAGCGCCTGGGCGGCGCGCCGGTCATGGCGTCCGATCTGAGGGCCAGCGCCTGTCTCATCCTGGCCGGCCTGGCGGCCGAAGGCGAGACTCGCGTGTCCCGCGTCTATCACCTGGATCGCGGCTACGAGCGCCTTGACGCCAAGCTTGCCGGTCTGGGAGCGCAGGTGCGTCGCGAGGCAGAGCGGGTATGAAGGAGACCCTCACCATCGCACTCTCCAAGGGCAAGCTACTGGAGCCCGCGATCGACCTCTTCAAACGCGTGGGCTTGGCGCCCAAGGATATTTTGCCTGAGAGCCGCCGGCTGATCTTCGAGCATCCGGCCAGCGGGACTACGATCATGATCGTCAGGCCCAGCGACGTCCCCACCTACGTGGAATACGGAGCCGTGGATGCAGGGATCGTCGGCGCGGATGTCTTGATGGAGCAGGCGGCGGACGTCTACGAGCCGCTCGATCTGGGGTTCGGATTCTGCCGCCTTGTCGTAGCGGCGCCTAAATCAGAAATCCAGCGGGACGGGCGGCATGCGACAAAGCTTCGGGTTGCGACCAAGTACCCGAACATGACGGAGCGGTACTTCACGCAGAAGGGGATTCCCATCGAGATCATCAAGCTGTACGGATCCGTGGAACTCGCCCCCCTGGTGGGATTGGCGGATCGCATCGTGGACTTGGTCTCGACTGGGAAAACCCTGCGCGCACACAACCTGGTGGTGACGGATGTCATTGCGGCATCCACGGCCCGACTCATCGTCAATCGAGCCAGCCTCAAGTTGAAATACCGCCGGATGAACGGCTTGATCGAGGCATTGCGGGCCGGGCTTCATGGAGGACGCTCATGAGGGTCATTGCGACGACTGATCGGACGTACAAGGCGGCCGTCAAAAAGATCGTCTCGCGATCCAACCTCGGCGGTGGCAAGGTCGAAGCCGCGGTGAAGACGATTCTCAAGGCCGTGGAGCGGGGCGGGGACTCCGCGGTGAGCCGCTATACCAGCCGGTTCGACAAGGTCTCGTTGAAGCCGGGCCAGTTCCGGGTGAGTCCGGACGAGATCAAGGAGGCTTACTACAAAATCCGCAAGGAAGAAGGCGACACGTTGCGGTACGCAGCCCACCGCATCACGGTCTTTCACGAGAAGGAAAAGCCACGCACGCAGACCTGGATGTGGCAGGACGGCACCATCACGCTCGGCCAGACGATCCTGCCGCTGGACGTGATCGGGCTCTACGTGCCGGGCGGCAAGGCCGTCTACCCATCGTCTGTGCTGATGAGCGCGATCCCGGCCAAGGTAGCCGGGGTGAAGCGGATCATCATGTGTGTGCCGGTGCCCAAAGGCGCGCTGAGCCCGTATCTATTGGTGGCGGCGGACATCGCCGGCGTGGACGAGGTGTACCGCATCGGGGGCGTGCAGGCGATCGCGGCCATGGCTTACGGCACGAAGACGATTCCCCGCGTGGACAAGATCATCGGGCCTGGCAACATCTTCGTGGCGACTGCCAAGCGGCTAGTATACGGGACCGTGGACATTGACATGATCGCAGGGCCGAGCGAGCTACTGGTCATCGCGGACGGAGGGGCCAATCCGGCCCACGTCGCCGCCGACTTGCTCTGCGAGGCTGAGCACGACGAGAGTGCGGCGGTGTGGCTCGTGACCACGTCAGCACCGCTGGCGAAGGAAGTCGTCAGGATGGTCAGGGAACAGCTCAAGGCACTCGCGCGCCGCAAAATCGCCGCCCGCGCCATCGACCGCAACTCTATGGTCTTCGTCGTGCCCACGATGGAGGACGCGATCGCGCTCGCTAATGAGATCGCCCCGGAGCACCTGTCACTCTCCGTGGACAATCCCTTCGAGTACATCGAAAAGGTCCGCCATGCCGGCGCGCTGTTCATCGGGCGGTACACGGCCCCGGCCGTGGCCGATTACGTGGCTGGCCCCAACCACATCCTTCCGACCGGAGGCACGGCCCGCTTCCACTCTGCCCTGTCCCTGGATGCGTATGTGAGGAAGTCCAACATCGTGTCGTATACCAAGGAAGACCTAGCCAAGGCCAAGGACCACATCGTCCGTCTGGCGCAGATGGAGGGGCTCGGCGCGCACGCGCAGTCCGTGGAAGCCCGCATGCGATGAAGACCGCGCGGCGGGCGACGATTGAGCGAATCACCACCGAAAGCCGGATCACAATCGGGCTGACCCTGGACGGGACTGGCAAGCGGCAGATCGGCACGACGATCCCGTTCCTAGATCACATGCTGGATCTGCTGGCCAAGCACGGCTTGTTCGACCTGACGATCAAGGCCAGTGGCGACACGCACATTGACGACCACCACACGGTGGAGGACATCGGCATCGTCCTCGGCGAGGCTTTCAAGAAGGCGTTGGGCCCTAAGGAGGGGATCCGGCGCTTCGGGACGGCCTGGGTGCCGCTGGATGAGACGCTGGCGCAGGTCACGGTGGACCTCAGCGGCCGGCCCTATCTCGTCTACAACGTCAAGCTGCCGCACCGGCGGATCAAGGGCTTCGACCTGTATCTCTTCGAGGACTTCTTTCAGGCTCTGACGACGCACGCGGCCATGAACCTGCACATCAACGTGCCCTATGGGCGGAACCCGCACCACATCATGGAGTCCATTTTCAAGGCGATGGCCAAGGCCCTGGACCAGGCGGTGTCGGTCGATCCCCGGGTCAAGGGCGTGCTTTCAACAAAGGGGTCACTGTGAAACCGTTAAACGTTAATCGTTATTCGTTAAACGTGAAGAAGCCTGTGAGTGCTTGCCGTTTAACGATTAACGTATAACGAATAATGTAGCGGCGAAACCATGATTGCCATCATCGATTACGACATGGGCAACCTGAAGTCGGTCCACAAAGCCTTCGAGTCCGTCGGGCACCGCGCCACGGTCACGCGCGACCCGCAGGTGATCGCCGACGCCAGCCACGTGGTGTTGCCCGGTGTGGGCGCCTTCGGCGATTGCATGCGCAATCTGGAGCAGCACGGGCTTGTGGCGCCGGTCCTGGGGGCGATTCGCGCCGGCAAGCCGTTTCTCGGCATCTGCCTGGGATTTCAGCTGCTGTTCAGCGAAAGCGAAGAGTTCGGCACGCACCGCGGGCTCGGCGTGATTCCCGGGCGGGTCGTCCGGTTTGCGTCCGGGGGCTCCGCGACGCCGATGAAGGTGCCGCATATGGGGTGGAACTCGATCGCGATCGGGAAGCGCTCGCCCGTGCTGGATGGCGTGCCCGATGGCGCGTACATGTATTTCGTCCACTCGTACTACGTCGTTCCCGATGATCAGTCCGTCGCGTGCACGATGACCGACTACGGGCGACCCTTCGTCTCCAGCATCGCGCGCGACAACATCTTCGCCTGTCAGTTCCATCCGGAGAAGAGCCAAAGCGAAGGGCTGCGGATCACCCGGAACTTCGGAGGCCTCTCATGAG
>DASQRT010000174.1:0-3055 GCA_035642795.1 Nitrospirales bacterium | reverse complement strand
GCCAGCCAACCGGACATCGGCACGGACGCCACGCCGGCAACGGCCATCTTCTGATCCGTCCACAGCAACGGAATCTGCAATAGGATTGAGAGCCCCAGCGTCGTCCAGTTCACCGTGAGCGGCGAGAACCGCTCCATCGTGCGCCGACCACCGATCGTGTAGAGGGCCCAGCTCACCAATCCGAGGACGACGAGGATCCCGCCCAGCCAGGGATTATCCCCCATCCCACTGTCTCCACCGGCGGACACAAGGGCGACGCCCGCGAACGAGATCGCACAGCCGGCCCACACCGCGCGAAACGGGACGTCCCGAATGATCACGGACGACAGCAACGCCGTGATCACCGGGCTCGAGCCGATGATCACCCCAGCCGCCGCCGCTCCGATGTGCCGCAGCCCGAACAGCGTGAGCAAATGATTGCCCAGGACGCCGAGCCCCAGGAAGAAGAACGTCCAGATGTCCTTTGACGAGAACTTGACCGATCCGCCTTCCTGCCACCACCAGAGAGGGATCAGGATCGCCAAGGCGCCGAGCCCGCGCAGCACTGAGACTTCCACCGCCGAGAACGGGCCGAGCGCGAACTTTTGGCCGACGATGGAGCCGCCCCACACGACCGCTGTTGTGGTGAGCGCGCCGTAGGCCGCAAGCTCGGAGGGTTTACTCAACGGATTCAGGTCAGGCAGGGACGGAGACGTCGAGCATGCGTTGGAGCGCGATCCGCGCCCAGTGCTTGTCATCGCCGGGAACGGAGATCTGGTTGACCACATGCCCTTCGGCCAGGTTTTCCATCGCCCAGCAGAGATGCAGCGCGTCGATGCGGAACATGGTGGAGCACTGGCAGACGGTGGGAGACAGGAAATAGACCTGCTTGTCTGGCTGCCGGCGCTTGAGGCGGTTCACGAGGTTGAGCTCGGTGCCGACGCCCCAGACGGACCCAGGCGCGGCGGCAGACACTGTCCTGATGATGAACTCGGTGGAGCCGCTCAGATCGGCCAGGTTGACGACATCCTCGTGACATTCCGGGTGCACGATGATCTTGATGCCCGGATGCTTCTCCCGGAAGTAGCGCACGTGCGCCGCCTGGAACATCTGGTGCACGCTGCAGTGTCCCTTCCAGAGCAGGAGGCGAGCCTTCTTGATGGCCTCAGGCGTGTTGCCGCCGTTGGGCAGGAACGGGTCCCACACCAGCATTTCCTCGCGTGGGATGCCCATCTTGTTGGCCGTGTTGCGGCCAAGATGCTCGTCCGGGAAGAAGAGGATCTTCTCCCGGCGCGCCCACGCCCACTCGATCACCCGGCGCGCGTTGGACGACGTGCAGGTGATCCCCCCGTGCTCCCCGCAGAACGCCTTGAGGTCGGCTGCCGAATTGACGTACACGGCCGGGGTGATCGTTTCTTCCACAGGCAGGATCTGGCCCAACTGGGCCCAGGCCTCATCTACCTGCTCGATCTGGGCCATGTCGGCCATTGAGCAGCCGGCCGCCAGATCAGGGAGGATCACGGTCTGCTTGGTTTTGGACAGGATGTCGGCCGTTTCGGCCATGAAGTGGACGCCGCAGAACACGATGAATTCGTGATGGGAGTGCTCGGCGGCGATCTGGGAAAGCTTGAGCGAATCGCCTTCGACATCCGCATGGCGGATGACTTCATCGCGCTGGTAATTGTGGCCGAGCACGATGACGCGGTCGCCCAGCTTGCGTTTGGCCGCGTCGGTGCGCTCCGCCAGCTCCTCCAGCGACACGTCGCGGTACGTCTGGAGCTCCAGCGGCTGGCTGACGAGGCAGGCAGTCCGTGCCACCCTCCCCTCCTCTTGTGAAACCGACATCGGAAACGTGCGAGAAATCAACTAAAGCCATTCTAGGGTGCGGTTGTCGCCTTTGTCAACGAACCGAAAGACCTACAACTCTGCCACTCGAAAGACCCAGCGGCCGGATTGGCTGCGTGCTTGTAGTTGACAGCCGAAAAACCCGGCGTGTAAGCTAGTCCCTTACAAGCTAGGGGAGCCTACGGTGGCTGAGAGCGTGGACATTACGCCACGCACCCTCTGAACCTGATCTGGATAATACCAGCGCAGGGAAGCGGCGATGACCTCACTTTGCAAACCGCACCAGTCCTTCCCTCGTGCCAGCGACGGAACGGTGCGGTTTGTTTTTTCGGAGGAAAGGACGGCACCATGAAGCCAACGTCTCTCACGACGCAGCCCTTCCCGGCCTCCCGGAAGGTGTACATCGAAGGCTCGCGGGGCATCCGCGTGCCGATGCGGGAGGTCCGTCTCGCGCCGACGAAGTCTTTCAAGACCGGCGCTGTCGAGGAGAACGCGCCGTTCCTGGTCTACGACACGTCGGGCCCGTACACGGACCCTGGCGGCACGATCGACATCCGCCAGGGGCTTGCCCCGCTGCGGCGGCCGTGGGTCCTCGGCAAAGGGGACGTGGAGGAGCTGCCCGGTGTCTCGTCGGAATACGGACGCCTGCGCCTAGCTGATCTCAAGCTAGACGCCTTGCGGTTCGCGCACCTCCGCAAGCCGCTGCGGGCGAAGCCCGGCCGCAACGTCACGCAGATGCATTACGCCCGCAAGGGCATCATCACGCCGGAGATGGAGTTCATCGCCATCCGCGAGAACTTGAAGCGGCAGGCCGCGATGTACCAGCGCAACGGAAACGGGCGCGGCGGCAGCCGCCTGACCAGCCAACATCCCGGGAACGCCTGGGGCGCCAGCATCCCCGACGAGATCACCCCTGAATTCGTCCGAGACGAGGTCGCTCGCGGCCGCGCGATCATCCCGTCGAACATCAATCATCCGGAAATCGAGCCGATGATCATCGGGCGCAACTTCCTGGTGAAGATCAACGCCAACATCGGCAACTCCGCCGTGGCTTCCTCGATCGAGGAGGAAGTGGAGAAGATGATCTGGGCCACGCGCTGGGGCTCGGACACGGTCATGGACCTCTCCACCGGCAAGAACATCCACGAGACGCGGGAGTGGATCATCCGCAACTCGCCGGTTCCCATCGGCACCGTCCCGATCTACCAGGCCCTTGAGAAGGTGGGCGGCA
>DASQRT010000173.1:0-2676 GCA_035642795.1 Nitrospirales bacterium | reverse complement strand
TGGCTCCTGTTGGAGGCGTGGTGCGGCGCGCTCGCGCTCACACCACCCGCCCAAGCGGCCGGCCCCGACGCCCCGGACTCCGAGCTGGAAGAGGTCGTGGTCACTGCCACGCGCACGCCCGTACCGGCGCGCCAGGCGCCGGGCTCCCTCACGATCCTGACTCGCGAGCAGATCGACGCGACGCCGTTCCGAGGCGGGCACCAGATCGACGACTTGCTGCGCGAGGTGCCCGGCGTGCAGCCCAGCCTCCTCAGCAGCCGGTACAACCATCCCACGGCGCAGGCCCTGAGCCTCCGGGGCCTGGGAGGACGGCGCGGGCTGGTGCTCCTCGATGGCGTGCCGCTCAACGACGGCTTCGGGGGATGGATCAACTGGGGCCGTGTGCCGGACACCATCGAGCGAATCGAAGTGGTCCCGGGCGGCGGGTCCAACCTGTACGGCACGTGGGCCATGGGCGGCGTCGTCCAGATCCTGACGGAGCAGCCGGGGCCCGGCGAGCGATTCCACGCGGAGAGCCGCGCCGGGAACCTCAATACGTACACCGAAACGCTGTCAGGTCGCTATGGCACCGACCGGATCGGCCTCAGCCTGGGATACCGGTGGTTTCACACGAACGGGTTCATCCCGATCCCGGCCTATCAGCGCGGCCCCGTGGATCGCACCGACGACTCGCGGCATGAGAACTTCGCCGGTACCCTGCGGATCGCGCCGGACGCCAGCACGACGGTCACTCTCGGCGGGAACTTGTTTCGGGAGGACCGCACGTTCGGGACAACCCTGAGCGTGGCCGCCCGCACGATCGGCAGCGCCACCTTCGGCCTGGAGCACGAGCTCGGCGGAATCGGCCGCTGGGAAGCCAAGCTCTTTGCCCAATGGCAGACCTTCCGCAATCAGACCGGCCAGATCCTGCCTCCGCAGACAGCCCGTCTCAGCGAGGTGCTGGATCGCATCCAGGTCATTCCCAGCGATGACTACGGCGGGCTGTGGCAATGGACGATCCCGGTCGCGCCCCGCAATCAACTCGTCTTAGGAACGGACGCCCGCGCGATCCTGGGCCAGTCGGAAGAACAGGTCTTCGCCGCCGGCACAGGCGCGCCGGTCGGTCGCAGCCTGGCCAGGGGCAAGCAGGTCGGCTGGGGCACGTTCGCCGAATGGATCAGCACCCCCGCCGACCGCTGGACCGTCGTGCCGAGCGTGCGCTGGGACTGGTGGAAGAACTTCGACGGACGGATCGAGAGTGAACTCGGCGCGGTCCGAGTGCCACGGGACAACGTCGAGAGCGCCCTGAACCCCAAGCTGGCGGTGCAGTACCAGCTTACGGATCGCGCCCGCGTCGGGGCGTCGGCGTACCAGGCCTTCCGGTCGCCGACCTTGAACGAGCTCTACCGGGGGTTCAGCTTCGGTGGGTTCACATTCCTGCCGAACGAGAATCTGACCCCGGAGCGCCTGACCGGCGGAGAGGCCAAGGTCGAGACCGACCTCCTAGAAGACCGCCGGCTGACGATGCGGCTCACGGGTCATTACGACGAAGTCAAGGACCAGATCGTCTTCATCACGCTCAGCCCTGCGGCCGTCCAGCGGCAGAATGTCGGCCGGACCCGCACGCTCGGCGGAGAAGCGGACATTACGGCCCGACCCTGGGAGCAGGTCTCCATCACGGCCGGGTACGCATACGCCGACTCCGTGGTGACGAGTTTCCCGGGCGACCCAACGCGGGAGGGCCGGCGACTTCCCGCAGTGTCCCGCCACCAGGTGACCCTCACGCTGACGCTCGGCCATCCGGACCGCGTGCAGGTCACGCTGCTTGGCCGGTACCTGTCCCGCCAGTTCGCGGATGACCTCAACACACAACCGGTCGCGGACTTCGTAGTGCTCGACGCCTCGATCCAGAAGAAGCTCGGCCGGGTCGTCCGGCTCTTCCTGAGCGCGGAGAACCTGACCGACCGGCAGTACATCGCAACGCAGACCGGCGCGATCAAAACCCTGGGAGCACCGTTCCTCGTGATGGCCGGGTTGAGCCTGGAGTATTAAATGAAGACCTTTCCTCTCCTCGCGTGCGAGTTGCCCCTGCTCGCCATGGTCGGTTGCGGCGTGGGAAGGATCCCTTTCGCCGGCTCCGCGCAGAGTCAGGACTTTCCCGCCACTCTCGGCCTGCCCCCGCCGGTGGTCGCCAGGCTCCAGCAGCAAGTCCGGATCGACATTGATCGGTACGTCGCCGCGCAACAGGCCTCGACGATCCAGGCGCTGTCCGGAAGCAGGGCCTTCCCGGCAGCGTTCAAGGTGCCGCTCGTCGTTCAAGGGCTGAGCGATCCATGGACGGGCATGATCGCCCTCGAGAATCACGGCCACCGGATTGCAGCGCTAGCCAAGGCCGGCCGGAAGAACTTGCCGGCGCTCATCGAAGCGATGGAAGCGGGCATGGCCCGCACGCCTGAGCCGATCCGGCCCATCCCCGTTCCAACAGGAAACAATACGGAGGACTATGTGGCGTTTCTCCTCTCAGTCATTGAACAGGCTCACCAGTTGCGGGAAAAGGCGTTGCGGCGGCTCAGCCCTGACGAGCGGCAATTCCTGTTCGAGCACGCCGCGTCGCTCGCGGAACACTTCTTCCCGTATTTTGAGGGACTGGACGGGCAGACGAGGCTGCAGGCCGAAGCGGATCGGCGTTTCTGTCAG
>DASQRT010000172.1:0-3819 GCA_035642795.1 Nitrospirales bacterium | reverse complement strand
CCACGTCCCGGCCGGTGCCGATCAGGAGGACGGGCCGGTCCAAGAGGACGATCTTGTCCTCATAGACGCCGGGCCTGATGAAGACCTGGTCCTCAGGCTTCGCGTGCTTCAGCGCGGCGCTGGGACGTTCAAAAGCCGACGGGTCCGAGGCATCAACGATCAGGGTACCCCCGCCGGCAGGATTGGGCGGGGGGACGTTGAGGATGTCCATCCCCGCAAAGGTACACTAAGCGCGGGGTCTATGCGAGACCTACATCTCCGAGGCGAGCGTGCTCCGCAACCGCATGTATTCCTGCGCGGTCACGAGCCCTTCTTCCTTCGCGGTTTTCAGGAACGCTTCGACCGCGGCGTGGCGGTCTTCCGGCCAGGTCGTCCCGGCCAGCATCTCGGCGAGCATGTCCATCGTCTCGATCGCAGCAGGGTGGACGAGGTGCGGGTAGGTCAGCCACCGTCTCCAATTCACCGAATTCGTTGTCTGCTCCATCGAAAAACCTTCCAGCGTTGTCGAGGGGCTTGTTTCAGGGCAACGGCGGCGTAGGATACAGATCGGCGTAGTGAGATGCAAGCAAAAAAGATAGCGGAGTCGTTCTGATGAGCGACCTCATGGGATGGATTTAGGCGCTCAGGCAGGACGGGTGGACTATAAGAGGCGGCGCCGTGTATCGATCGGTGTTACAGTCACCCGCCGATGATGCTCGCGACCCGCACCAGTTCATCGTCGAAGTGCGCGGCTGGCTGGCCCCATCGGTAGATGAACTCGTGCACGCCGGGTTCTTCCGGGATCATGAATCGGATGATCCGGCTCTGTCCCTGCATGATGATCATGCGTTCTTGCCGCTCGATGTGGATCCTGCAATTCGATGAGAGCATCGCGGTAATTTGAACGGGGGACCAGAAGACTTCGCCGTAGACGAAGCAGGCTTGTGGCATGCTGTTCTGGACAGGGATCGCAAGCCCACCACTGGCGAGTGTTCCGGCGAACATCAGAGAGGCAAGAACCATGGGACCTCCTTGATGGGCGTGAAGGTAATGGGGCTAAGTTTCCCGAATCGGAGGTGGGGAGTAAATTCGCTGTTTGGGTAGAATTGACTTACAAGCAGCCGTCTAAGGCTACACTTAAGGGTTAGGCCGATTGACCTGTCGAGGTTAGGTCTAGAGCACTAGGTCTACGGCCAACTGGCGCTTGGTGACCTTGTCCTCGGGGTTGTAGTTGGCCGTGATCTCCTTCTTCACGTTGTTCGCCGAGACGACGATTTTGGTGCCGACGTCCTCGTTGTGAATGTGGAGGAAAATCTCGTAATAGCCTTCCTTGTTGGTCTTGCCCGTGTGGCCCTCGCGGCCGGGCTTTAAGGGCTGGGCCGACACGGGCAGGTCTGGAACTGGCTTGCCACTCTTGTCGCGCACGTACCCGTACACGATGAAGCCATGCTCCACCTTGGTCTTCACGAAGATCGGTTTGGGAGTTGGAACGGCCGGGTTTTTCAGCGTGGCCAGGTAGGCGGCCAAGGCATTGATTTCCTCATCGGTCATTAGCTCTTTGTATTTGTCCGGCATGAGCCCTTTCTTGTGCTCCTTCTCAAAGCCGTCAGCATAGAGGTAGCCTGGGTCGAAGACCTTCTTCTTGATGTCTTCCTGTGTCAGCAAGTTCCCGATATTGTCGAGTTCTGGCCCGCGCTTCTTGACCGAACCTTTGCCGCCGATCTTGTGGCAGTTGTAGCACTCTTGCAGTTCATAGACCTCCTTGCCGCGGGCGATGATGTCAGTCGGTTCGGCTGCAGCTGCCTGCACCGCGACGGCCGGTTTCGGCGCCGGCGCGAATTTTTCGAGTTTGGCCTGGAGGGCTTCGGTCTTGGCTTGCAATTCTTCTGATTTCTTGAGCAGTTCTTCCAATCGAGCCCGGCGCGCTTCAGGGGTTTCCAGCTTCGGCTTCACGATCTTCTCGATCTTGCCCATCTCCACGGTCGGATCGTACTGGGGCAGGTAGGACGCGCCCAGGATGTACGCGGCGGAGAGGACCAGGTAGAACGCGACCAGCGCCGCCACGGCTTTCCATCCCTCAACCCGGGGGACGGACGGCGCATCCAGTAACAGGAACACGCCAAGGCCTAGCATGATGTAGATCATGAGCATGACCTGGAAGACACGCGGGAAGTGCATGGCCGCGCTGCCGAACCAGACAATGGGGATCAAGAGTGCAGCGATGATGAGTTTTCGAATCATAATTACCTCGCTCTCCAGCAGAAGCTCAGGGCCATTATACCGGCCGACGCCTGATGAGACTAGACCGGAGGCGCCGGCAGCCGTCCGGTCAGTTTCAGCAGTAGGAACGCCGTGATCGGGAGGTACATCAGGAGGCCGGTGATGCCGATCACGGACTCGTTGATCCAGAAGGTGACCGCCAGATTGAACGCGAGGACGCCGTAGTAGAGGACACACCCCAACAGCAGCGGGCGCGTGATGTTGGGCGCGTTTGCGGCGTCCGGCAGGCGGCGGTCGATCCGTTGGAACACGCCGAAAGCGACCAACCCCACCACGGCCCACCCCAGGTAGTTCGCAATCGGAACGCCGAAGTGTACGCCCGGCTCCGGGTAGTAGTAGATCTTGCCGAGAAACCAGCGGTCCCCTCGGAGGGCGACAGGATCGATGACTACGTCCAGCAGCACAAAAAAGAGCGTGGTGAGCGCGAGGACCGGGCCCGACCGGCGTATTGCCAAGTTGTCGCGCAACTCCAAGGACAGCCCGTGGCCCCGGCCCGGCAGAAGAAAGACCAGGGCCAGGCAGTAGCTCGTAAGCAGGAGGAACGAGAACGACAGTGAGTCCATGAACGGCACGTTGCTGAGGTACAGCTCCTGGCCGCGGGTCGAGCCGGTGTAGAAGTACCATCCGAACGGAATGCCGGTGCGGGTGGAGGAGAACTCGCAGAAAAAGGCGGTCGCCCAGGTGAGGAGAAAGAAGATTGCCGTCCGTTTGGATCCCATCAGCCAAACGGAAGTTGCAAGGGCCATGGCCAGGAAGAGAAAGACGTACGAGCGGAGCAGGAGGGTCTTGCCGAGGAGCGCCAGGAATTCCATTTAGGCGTAGCGGTGATCACGGAACCACCGCACCGCTTTCTCCAGCGCGACTTCCACCGGTGTCTGCGGCAGACCCAGCTCCCGGATGGCCTTGGAGCAGTCGTAATGCATAACGTACTTGGCCATCTTGACACCTTCAAGCGGGATGCGCGGCGGTCGGTGCGTCACGTAATCGGCCAGCCATTGGTTGGCGTAGGCCAGGGGCAGAATGCTCCAGCGCGGAAGCTTGATGGTCGGGGCGGGCACGCCGGTCAGGCGGCTCAGGATCGCGAACACCTCGCGGAGCATCAGGTTGCGGTTGCCGAGGATGTAGCGTTCGCCGATCCGGCCTTTCTCCATGGCCAGGAGATGCCCTACGGCGACGTCGTCCACGTCCACGAGGTTCATGCCGGTCTCGATGTAAGCCGGCATCCGCCCATTCATGAAGTCCACAATCACCTGCCCGGTAGGCGTCGGCTTGATATCGCGGGTCCCGACAGGCGCGCTGGGATTGACGATGACGACCGGCAGCCCGGCTCGGGCCAGCTTACGCACTTCCTGCTCGGCGAGGAACTTCGAGCGCTTGTAGTGGCCCACCATCTGCTCCAGCGACACCGGCGTCTCCTCGGTACCAAGCCCGCCGCCGGGCGGGAGCCCGATCGCTCCGATGGTGCTGGTGTAGACAATCCGTTCGACGCCGCTGTCGCGCGCCGCCTCCATGAGGTTGCGCGTGCCGGTGACGTTGATGTCGTGGAAGATCTGGGGGTCG
>DASQRT010000171.1:0-12294 GCA_035642795.1 Nitrospirales bacterium | reverse complement strand
GCGCGTCCCACCCCAACGAGTCTACGAGCGGCTGGTACAGCTCATGGACGAAGCGGCTCAACAGCGGCCGGTCCGTCTCAGACACCACCCGATCGTTCAGAGTCTCCAGGAAGCCGGCAAGCCCTTCCACCACGATGCGGGTGTCGTCTCCGCGGGCGAGCACGACCAGATTGAGAAAGTCGCCGATCGGGAGCGCGCCCTTGTGCGCCAGTGCCCAGGTATTGTCGAGCAAGCCGAACCGTTCTTCCGCGGGGAGCAGCGCCCAGGAGTTCGCCAAGGCAGAGCGGAGTGTCTGGTCGTAGTGCGTGCGGTAGTAACCAAGCTCGCCGGCGTTGGCGGAGACCCACCGGACTTTCCCGCGCGCCGGCAACAAAACCTGGGTACGCGCGTCCGTCATGAGGAGGCGATGTTGCCGGACGCCCTCGTCATCCTCGAAGGCCAGGGTCAACGGGATCGCCCACGGTGGCTCAGGCTCCTCCCGCGCTCGCCGGTCGGCTCGGAAACGCCGCTGTTCGACCAGCAGCGTCTGCAGATCCGACCCGGTCGCGGAGACCGTCACCAGGGGGAACCCTGGACGCGTGAACCAGTCACTCGCGATCACCGGCACCGGTTGGCCAGACGACGCCTCCAGGGCCGCCCAGAGGTCGGCGGCGGAGGCGTTCCCGTACTGATGGGCCGCTATGTAGCGCCGGATGCCCCGTCGGAACGCTTCTTCGCCCAGGAACTGCTCGAGCATGCGCAGCACTGACGCGCCCTTCTCGTACGTCAGGGCGTCGAACATCTCTTCCGCTTCGGCCGCCGTGCGGACCTTCGAGCTGATCGGCCTCGTCGAGGAAAGCGCATCCACGCCAAGAGGCACTTGCTTGTCCCGGACGAACTGCGTCCAGGAACGCCAGTCCGGGCGCCAGTCGTCCACGATCTTGCAGGCGAGCCACGTGGCGAACGACTCGTTCAGCCACAGATCGTCCCACCACTCCATCGTGACGAGATTACCGAACCACTGGTGGACGACCTCATGGGTGATCACATTAGCCACGGCGCGCAGCGTGCTGGCGGACGCCTGGGCGGCGTCCACGAGCAAGCGATTCTCCCGGAAGAAAATCGCGCCCCAATTCTCCATGGCGCCCATCGCGAAGTCGGGCACGCCGACCAGGTCCAGCTTCGGCAGAGGGTAACGGACGGCGAAGTACGCGTTCAGTCTCGGCAAGCAGGCCTCCATCACCTCGCGGGCGAACCCCGTCAGCGCGGCATGCTGGACCGTCGTGTACATAGTCACGCGCGTGCCGTCGACGAGAGATGTCTGGGGCGCGAGCTTCGCCACGGCAAGGGCCACCAGGTAGGTCGACATGGGCGGGGTTTCCTCGAACGTGACCGTCCTGCGCCCAGCGGCCGGATCCACCGACTCCAAAGCCGCGTCCATGTTGGAGAGGACCAGGTACCGCTCCGGTACCACCACCGTGATCCGAAACACCGCCTTGAGCGCGGGCTCGTCAAAACACGGAAATACGCGGCGCGCGTCGGTCGGCTCGAACTGGGTAAACGCGTAGCGCTCCGCCCCGGCCGTCGCCTCGTACAGGCCCCTCATCTGGCGATTCAGGCGACCCGCAAAGTCCAGCGTGAGCACCGCCGGGCCAGCCGGCACCTCGCGCCGCGGCGCGAGGGTGATCGTTTCGGAGTCAGGATCGACCGAGACGTGGGTCGGAACCCGTGCCCCGCCGGCCTCCACCACAGCGTGGGGGACTGTCAGTTCCAGGGCATGCAGGGTGATGGCTCGCACCGGCTCCTGAACCTGCACGTGAATGGCGACCGAGCCAAAAAACTCCCCGCGGTCCGGCTGGACAGTCAACAGCAGCTCATACCGCTGCGGCACGACCGCCATAGGCAGGCGCCCGTCAATGAGCTGCGACAAGGAGGCCCCTCCCAATGGTTCGCCTACAGAGGCGGGGCCGAGTATATCACGCCCGTCATTGACTCCGACGCGCCATCTCCGTACAGTGAAATGGACCATGACACACCACGGAGCCGAATGGTAGGGCGGCGTGTGAACGTCCGCGAGATCAGCGCCGCGGTGCTGTTTCTGCTCTCGCCAGCTCTCTACTTCATCGTCTCAGAGACGCCGAAAGCGGCCCCCTACCAGACAACGGCCGAACACGGCCTACTCTTGATCACCGTCCCCGTCGGTCTCGTGCTGGTATGGCTCACCGAGCGACGCCCGCCAGCGCAGGGCCAACAGCCCATGCCAGTCTGGGCTCGCCTTCTGTTCGGAGGAGCGACGGGGCTCCTCCTCACCGTCGCGGTCATTTTCCTCAACGCCACCGCCTTACGCAACGTTCAAGAGCTCCCAGGCACCAGTCTGGGCACGAGCCAAGACCTGGACATCCTGGCAAGCCATGCACTCGTCCAGCTCGACGATGGAAGGACGGTACATCTCCTGAACGCTTTCTGCGGGGTCAACGGAGCGCGCGTGACGGTCTTTATCGGCCAGGGGTTGCTGAGGCTCGATCGCGTGCTGGCCTGCGCCCTAGCAAGCGAGCGCCCGAAGAGCAAGGAGTCTTCTGAAGGACCAGGCCGGTAAGGGAACCCAAGCGGCGCGTCGCATCATGATGACCCGTTCTCCTTGACATCCATCCCAATGTAAACAAAGAGTATTCCTAGTAGACACCCGCCTACACAAAGAGTAGTATATGGCCGCCTTAAAGAGCATTAGATTCTCCTCCTCGACGAGAAGGCCGGAGTGATGAACAGAGCACGGAGTGCCGTCTTCATCCTGTTGTGTGTGTTCGCGCTTTTCCTGCCTGGTTGCGTGACCGGTCCCGGGTTCGGAAAGGCCGAGCGGGACCAACCACCAAAAGAGATGAAGCAGCCGGCGGCCACCGAAGAGATGACGCACCCGGCGGCCACCGAGACGAAGCCCGCCACGAAGCCACAGTCCCCTGAGGTGCCATCAGCGCCGCCGCCGCCGATGAAACCACCAGCGATCGGAGGATCGGGCGGATAATGCGCATGCGTTTCTCCCCCCGCGAGTGGTCAGGATCCTATGTCGCGTCCCTCTTCGCCTGTAGCGTCATCGCCATCGCGCTGCCACTGCTCCTCAACTTTATGGGGCCTTCGCTCCTGGAACCCGTCGAGCTCTGGACTGTAGACCTCCGGTTCCAGCACCGGCCTCCGCTCGCGGTGTCGGACGACCCCTTGCAAAACCGGTCCAGTACCGTGGTGTCCTTCGACTACGACGACCGCGCGGCGTACGACTACGGGCTCGGCCGGTGGCCCTGGGATCGGCGCATCCACGCCCAGGTGCTCGGCCTGCTCAGCAAATCGGGCGCGCGGGCGGTACTGGTCGATCTCCTGTTCGACCATGCAGCCACGAATCCCGCCGAGGACAAGGCGCTGGTGGAGGCGACCCGGAACGCCGGCATGGTCTACTACCCCATCGCCCTGAGACCTGCAACCAAGGGCGAGAGCGGCGAGTTGGTTCGTTTCCCGGCGCCACGACACTTGCTGCAGGCCGAAGCCCAGGGTTTCGGAGAGATTCCGGTGGCTGCCGACGTGACCTTGCCACTGCCCGGCTTGATCGAAACAGCCAAAGGGCTGGGCCACATCCAGCGCACCCCTGACCGGGACGGTGTCGTGCGGCGAGTGCCCCTGATCTACGCCGTCAAGGGAGGGTTTGTGCCGTCTCTGGCCCTGGCCGCCGCCCTCCGGCAACTGGATGTGGATCGCACATCCGTGCGGATCGACCGCGGGAAAACGATCCGCTTCAAGTCCCGCAAAGGGGATGAAGTGGTCATCCCCATCGACGAGCAAGGACGCACCTGGATCAACTACGCCGGGCCCTGGGGAGCGCACTTCCACCACTATCCCTACAGCTGGATCCTCGATCAACTTAAATCGGAGCAGGGCAAAGCCAAGTTGCCCGACCGGTTCAACGGCAAGATCGTCATCCTCTCCAACTTGACCACCGGGTCGGGCAGCCGCATGGCGACCCCCTTCGAAGGGGATTTCCCTTCCAGCGAGGTCCAATTGCACCTGCTCAACATGCTCCTGCGGCAGCAGTTCCTGCGCGAGGCGACGGGGCTCGAATCCGCGTTGTGTCTAGGCACGCCCGTGCTGCTGCTGACCGGGGCCGCCCTCGCGGGCGGACCGTGGATGGTCCTGGCGGGCTTCGTCGCGGTCCTGGGCGGCTATCTCCTCGCCCTGCAGCAGGTGTTCAACGCGGCCGGCGTCATCTTGCCGGCAGTGAACCCCATCTTGGCGCTGGCCTTTGCACCCATCCTCCTCCTAGTCACGCGCTTTCTCTTCGTGGATCGGGAGCGTCTGCGGTTCCAGTCCGTGCTGGGTGGCTTCCTCCCGCCCCAGACGATCAAGGCGATCCAGGAGAATCCCCAAACCATTCCCCGCCTACTGGCGGGCCGCACACGCGAATTGACCGTCTTCTTCGCGGACATCAAGGGCTTCTCCGCCTTCTGCAAACGGGCGGACCCCCTTCAGATCCAGCGGATCCTGCGGGACTACCTGACCGCCATGACGATCGTCTTGCGCGGGTATGGCGGCACCCTGGACAAATACATGGGCGATGGCATCATGGCCTTCTTCGGCGATGCGGAGCCCGAAGGGGGCGGGGAAGAGGCGGAGGAGAGACGGGTGGAGCGTAACGCCGCCAACGCGGTGCGCGCCGCACTGGCAATGCAGAAGAAAATGACGGAGCTCAACTTGCGCTGGCTCAGCCAGGGCCAGGAACCGCACCTGATCCGTATCGGCATCAACACCGGCTTCGTGACGGTCGGCAACCTAGGGACCGAATACCTTTGGGACTACACAGTGATCGGGCCGGAGGTCAACAAGGCCCAGCGCCTGGAGAGCGCCGCTCATCCTGGCGCTCTGCTGCTCGCCCGGCGCACCTACGCCCTAGCCCGCAACCTGGGAGTGCTGCCGGATGATCTGCCGCCGTGCACGTTCGCGCTCAAGGGCATCGGGGAAGAGACCGACCTGTATGCCGTGCCGGCAGAACTGGTTGCTCAACTCGCGGTTAGCCCGCCGTACCAGGAGGAGAGAGAAAAGATAGAGTCGCAGATCAGTTGAGGGAGGGATCGGGCGGCATGGTGGCGTAGAGCGTGTACGCGCCGCCGAGCGAACGGAGGATCGTCGGCCAGACCTGGAGCGGGTCCCGCGCGAACACCATCTTCAGGTCAGCCGGCAGCACGATCCAGGAGCCCGTAGCCAACTCGAACTGCAACTGCCCGGGCGCCCACCCCGCATAGCCCATGTAGACGCGGATCAAATCTCCTTCCTGTCCTTCCACAAAAGCCTCCTCGAGCACGCCCAGATCGCCGCCCAGGCACACCGCGTCAAAGATCTGGCGCGCGTCCGGGACCTCCCGCCCCATCCGATGGAGAATCAGGAGATTGTCCTTTTGCACCGGGCCGCCGACGTACACGAGGCCCGCCTTCTCGTGGAGCCCGGTCGCCTGCGGCAGCACCTCCATGATGTGCTGGTCGGTGCGTCTGTTGAGCACCAGGCCGAGCGACCCCCCAGACCCGTGCTCGCATATCAGCACGACGGTCTGCCGGAAGTTGGGGTCTCGCAGGTGAGGGGCGGCAACCAGGAAGGTCCCTCGGGTGACTTTCGGAATCGTTCGTTCCATGGCTTTAGTTTTTGCTACAACGTTACTATAACGCAGCCCTCACCCGATTTCAGCCCCGTTGACGACGCCCCGCGGGTGGACTATTCTCAAACAAAGAGGCGAGAGAGGCCAGGAGGTGGTTCTATGAAACACTTAAATCCGGCGATGATAGGAGCAACGTGCCTGGTCCTGAGTTTGGCGTACGGGCCCGCGGTCTGGGCCGCCGAAGACGGAGTCGAAGTCCAGGAGGTGCAGGTTCGCATGGTGGACCACAGTCCTGTGGTTTTGCTGATCGTCGGGGACCGCTTCGTTCCCATCTTCGTGGATCCGACTGTCGCCGTGTCCATCGCCAGCGCGCTCTCAGGCGGCGCTTCGCCCCGGCCGCTCTCCCACGACCTCATGCGTCTCATGCTCTTAGAGTTCGGCGCCAAGGTGATCCGGGCGGTCATCACCTTGAAGGAAAAAACCTATTATGCCGACCTCACGGTGACGTTGGGTAGCCGCACCTATATCTTCGATAGCCGCTCCTCCGACGCGATCGCCCTGGCGGTGCTGTTCAAGGCCCCGATCGTTGTCAACAAGCAGACCTGGGAGTCCGCCGGCCAGCCCTTGAGCGAACCGAAGCAGGAGACTTCATGATCTTCCGCTCCTTCCCGGTGCCGCCCCTGGGGTGCAACTGCTCGATCATCGGCGATCCGACGACCAAGCAGGCTATCGTGGTCGATCCGGGCGGCGACTCCGAGCGCATCCTGAAGGAGCTGCAGGAGCTGGGCCTGACGGTCACCTACATCGTGCACACGCACGCCCACTTCGACCATTTCCTCGCCTCGGGCGAGATGAAGCGCGCGACGGGGGCATCCCTGTGGCTGCACCAGGCGGACCAGGAACTGTGGGACAATCTGGAACTGCAGTGCCGGACCTTCGGCGTGCCCTACGCGCCGGCCCCGCCGCCAGACCGGTGGCTCAAGAACGACGAGGAGCTGTCGCTCGGCGAGGTGAAAGGCGTCGCGTTGCACACGCCGGGGCACACCCCCGGTTCCACGTGCTTCCACTTTGAGGCCTCCAAACTGTTGCTGGCCGGCGATACGCTCTTTCGCGGGAGCATCGGGCGGACAGACCTCTGGGGTGGTGACGCCCAGGCCATCGAGCAGTCTATCAAAACCCGGCTCTATACCCTGGACGAGGATACCCGCGTGATCACGGGCCACGGGCCGGAGACCAAGATCGGGTTCGAAATCCGGTTTAATCCTTTTGTCAGAGGCTGACTACTTCACTTCGACGGTGATGGTCTGCGACGCCGCCAGCACATCGTGCTTAGCGGTGGCCGCTGCAACTTTAATCTCGTGCTTGCCCTTGGGCACATCCCTGAACGTGCCATCAAAGCCCTTTTGGTACTTGCCGTCAAGGTAGACATGGGCGTGCGCCGCCTTCGACCCCTTGACCAGTTCGTACTTGAGCTCGAAGGTGTCCCCCACCATGTCCCCGTCCTTGGGCGACATGATGGTGATCTTGGAGCCATCATCCTCGGCAGCGAGGGCCGGGCCGGCCCCTCCCTGCACGCCCAGGAGTGCGATCATCGCGATCAATCCAAACATAAACAGCTTGCGCATAGCAGCCTCCTTGAGAGTAACGACGATTGGGGACTTCATTATAGCACCATGCTCCAGTTAGCCAATCCTTGACCCCTCTCCTCCGCCCCGCTATTCTACACATCCCATGCCGCCCATCGACGCCAAGACCCGCCTCTGCGCGCTCATCGGAAATCCGGTCGAGCACTCCCTGTCACCCGCCATTCATAACGCCGCGTTCCAGCACCTGGGACTCGACTTCGTGTATGTGGCGTTCAAAGTGGAGGACGTGGAAGGCGCCCTGCGCGGCATCCGCGCGCTCACCGGCATCTGCGGAGTCAGTATCACGATCCCCCACAAGGTCGCCGTCCTCCGGTATCTCGACGAGATCGAGACCACCGCCCGGAACATCGGCGCCGTGAACACAATCGTGTCGGACTGCGGCAAGCTCACCGGCTATAACACCGACGCATCAGGGGCTCTGACTGCCCTTCGCAAAGGCGGCGCTCCGGTTGACGGGGGCCGCGTCCTGATACTGGGCTCGGGCGGCGCTGCCCGCGCCATTGCCTTCGTCCTCTGCATGGAGGCCAAGGTGACCGCGCTGACGATCCTGGCCATAATCGATCAGGAGCGCGAAGCCCTGATCCGGGACCTCCGCGAGAAGACCGGCGTCGCAGTCACGGGGGATCAACTCACGTCGCAGACGCTCGGCCGCACCATCCCGAATGTACAGATGCTGATCCACTGCACGCCGGTCGGCATGAGCCCGAACGTGGGGGAGACCTGTGTCCCCGATTCGCTGCTGGCTCCACACCTGACGGTCATGGACATTGTGTACAATCCCCTGGAGACACGCCTGCTGAAGGAGGCCCGTCGGGCCGGATGCCGCACCATAAGCGGCCTGGAGATGTTCCTGCAACAGGCCGTCGGGCAGTTCGAACTCTGGACCCGGCAGCAGGCTCCGGTCGAGGTCATGCGCGCCGTGCTGGAGAGGCGTCTCCCCCCATGAACATCGTCCTGATCGGCTATCGCGGCACGGGCAAGAGCAGCGTCGCCAAGATCCTGGCCGAGCGCACGAAATGGCCGCTCATCTCCACGGACACCGAGATCGTCAAGAAGGCCGGCCTGTCTGTCCCGGAGATCATCCAAAAACGGGGCTGGGACTACTTCCGGGACGTGGAATCCCTGATCTGCCAGCGGGTGGGGAAAAAGGACCGGAACATCATCGACACCGGCGGCGGTGTGGTCCTCCGCAAGGAGAATGTCATCGCGCTGCGAGATCGTGGACGTGTGTTCTGGCTGACCGCCGAAGTGCCCACCATCATGGAGCGGATCAAGCCCAGCAAGGACCGCCCCTCGCTGACGCAGAAGAAAAGCTACGTGGACGAAGTGGAAGAAGTCCTGAAAGAACGGCTCTCAATGTACAAGGCCGCCTGCGACCACATCATTCCCACCGACGATCGCACGCTCGAAGAGATTGCGGACGAGATCCAGCGCAAGATGTAGTCAGGGGACGACCGTGAAGCGCAGGGTGCCGATCTGGCTGGCGTCGGTGACCTTCTCCCCGAGATGGATTTTCACCTTGTACTCGCCGGGAGCCCAGCCGCCCTTGGGCCGGGGGAAGATGAGAAAGCCGCTCTCCTGAGCCGTCGTCAGGTAGGCGGCTTCTTCATGCAGGAATTTCTCTTCGGCCCCCCCCTCGCCCTTTGCCTGAAACAATTGCCCGATCACGTTCGCCGGATTTTCCCTGGGGAGAAGATCAAACACCATGTAGACGGCCTCCACGTCAGATTTGAACGTGGTGCCAGGGTTGACGGGCTTGAATCGTTCCGTCTGGTATGAGTCCAGGGACTCCTTGTAGCCTTGCGCCAGGGTCAGGTTGACGAAGAACCCTTTCGGCGGTTGATCCTGCACCCTCGCGTCAGAAGTCTCGGCCCACGCCGAACCCGCTAGACCCCATAGCACGCAGCCCAGCCCAATGGCCGAGCTCTGCACTGCGATCCCAAGCACAGTCCGTGCCTTTCTCATACCGACCTCTTCGTTGCCCTGCGCACTCGCCTCTACAAGGGAACCTCGATTCATAGCCCTGTCACCTTAAATCTTATAAACCAACATCGAACGACTCTGCAAATAGCCTTCGTGACCGGCGCAGGCGTGCGACCTCGGTGTCATCCAGCTCGCGCCACTGACCCGGCGTGAGATCGCCCAAGGTGACAGGACCGATGGCGATGCGAACGAGGCGCAGCGTCGGATGCCCCACCGTCGCAGTCATGCGGCGGACCTGCCGGTTTTGACCCTCGCGCAGGGTGACTTTGAGCCAAGCTGTCGGCACGAACTTACGGAACCGGATGGGGACCGGACGCGGCGGGAGATCAGGAGACGCCGGAAGCAGCTCGGCCTCCACCGGCCGCGTGTGCCGACCGCCGAGGAGGATCCCACGCCGAAGGCTGGCCAGGGTCTTCTCGTCGGGAACGCGTTCGACCTGGGCCAGGTAGACTTTCGGAAGCTTGTGCCGGGGGTCCGTGATGTGGTGCGCCAGAGCACCATCCGAGGTGAGGAGCAGGAGTCCTTCCGTGTCGTAGTCCAGCCGCCCTGCTGGATAGACATCCGGGACCGGGATATAGCCCGCCAGCGTGGGACGCCCCGCCGGATCCTTGAAGCACGAGAGCACGCCATATGGTTTGTAAAACGCCAGCGTCCGATTCGCAGTCACGGTTTCGCGGGCGCCGTCAGGCGCATCACCAGTACGTAAAGCGCGCAAAGCAGGATGGCGAAGCCGCCGAAGAACCACGAGCGCTCGCGCAGCACCTGCACCAGTACGGCGGGATCGTTCAGCAGGTCCGGACGGTCGCCCAGCAGGTGGCCCCCGAACCAAGCCAGCACCCAGCACCACAGCCCCGCCCCGAGAAGCGTCACCAGGCTGTACAAGCCGAACGGCATGCGCACGAGACCGGCCGGAATGCCGATCAGGTGGCGGACGACCGGCACAAGTCGCGCGAAAAACACGCCTCCCACCTCGTACCGGGCCAGCCAGCGCTCGACGCGGAGCAGCTTGGCCTCGGGACAGAACAGATACCGCCCATATCGTACCAGCAAGGGGCGCCCTAGCCACCGCGCCGCCCAGTAGGTCGCCGCGGCGCCCAGGTAGCTCCCGGCCGTGCCTGCCAGCACGACCCCGCCGAAACTGTACCGGCCCTGCGCGGCCCAATACGCCGCAGGCGGGATGACGATCTCGCTCGGAATCGGGATTACGGAACTTTCCATCGCCATCAAAATGACGATGCCGAGATAGCCCCAATCGTGCACCAATTGGAACCAGACGCCGACCCACTGCTGCATAGATATCCGACTCCTCAGCGCGGGGGCGATCTTACCTGGAACCTCATACGAACACCAGCGCCAATTGACCGGTCACACCTGCGCTGCTACCATCTTCACCTATGCGAACCCTAGTGGTGGATGATTCCCCGGACATCCGAGAGCTGATCCAAACCATCTTGACCACGGCAGGCCAGGCCGAGGTGTTCACGGCGGAATCGGCACACGAAGCCTTCAGACACCTCGCCATCGAGGATCACGAAAGCGGCGACGCGGCCATCGACCTGATCCTGATGGACATCATGATGTCCGATATGGACGGCATCAGCGCGTGTCGGCGGATCAAGGCTGTCGAACGCCTTCGTGATATTCCCATCATCATGGTGACGGGGAGGACCGATCCCGAAGATCTGCAGATGGCCTTTGCCGCCGGCGCGATAGATTACATCAGCAAACCGTTGAACACGGTTGAACTTCTGGCCCGGGTGTCGTCGGTTCTGGCCTTGAAATGCGAGAGCGATATCCGAAAGACTCGAGAACGGGAGTTGCTGGAGAAAAACCGGAACCTCGAGCAGGCCCTCAAAGAGGTCAAGGTGCTACGGGGGTTTATTCCCATCTGTTTTTCCTGTAAGAAAATTCGCGATGATCAAGGGTTCTGGCACACCATTGAGGCATATATCAAGGCCCATTCCGAACTCGATTTCAGCCACGGGCTTTGCCCGGAGTGCATGGACAAACGCTTTCCGGTCTAGTACTGTCAAGCCGTTCGTCCACTGAGCCTGAGCCGGAGGAGCGAGGAGAAGAAATGCGGATCCTCATCGTTGACGACTCCTTGGACAACCGCCTGCTCCTCCAGACCATTCTGAAATCGGCGGGGTATACCGATGTGCTCATGGCGGCATCGGCGCGCGAGGCCTTGGGTCTGCTCGGTGTGGATGATCGCAAGCCGGTGTCCTTCCGGAACATTCGCGAGAATGCCGCCCACGCTGGGGCCAAGGACGTCGACCTGATCCTCATGGATTTCATGATGCCGGAGATGGACGGGACCGAAGCCTGCCGTCGAATCAAATCCATCGAACGGCTTCGGGACATCCCGATCATCGTCGTAACGGCCAAAGCCGAACCCATGGACCTGCGAGTGGCGTTCGACTCTGGCGCGATGGACTACATCACCAAACCGGTGTCTAAAGTGGCACTTCTGGCGCGTGTGACGTCGGCTCTGAACTTGAAACGCGAGATGGACACCCGTAAGGCACGCGAGCGGGAATTGGCGGAGAAAAACCGGGATCTGGAGCAGGCCCTCAAAGAAGTCAAGGTCCTGCGGGGGTTCATCCCGATCTGCGCGTCCTGCAAGAAGATCCGGGACGACAAGGGATACTGGCAGCAAATCGAGACGTACATCCAGGAACGGTCAGAAGCCTTGTTCAGCCACGGCATCTGCAAAGATTGCATGAAGAAGCACTACCCAGAGTATGCCGACGAATGAGGACAATGAAGAAAATCCACGCCCCGGACTTTCAGACCATTTTCGAATCGGCACCAGGGTTGTATCTCGTCCTAACGCCCGCCTTAACGATCGTAGCGGTAAGCGATGCGTACTTGAAGGCAACGATGACCAAGCGCGAGGAAATCCTGGGCCGCGGGCTCTTTGAGGTCTTTCCCGATAATCCAGATGATCCGACCGCAACGGGAGTTCGAAACCTGAGAGCCTCCCTGGACAGGGTGCTGACCAATCACACGCCGGATACCATGGCCGTGCAGAAGTACGACATTCGCCGGCCCGAATCG
>DASQRT010000170.1:0-15480 GCA_035642795.1 Nitrospirales bacterium | reverse complement strand
CATCAGATAGGTCTGGCCGTAGCTCGCGATCCCTTTGAGCACCGACACGGCCATCAAAGCCACCGGCAGGAGGATCAGCCACGTCGCGTTCTTGCTGATGAAGATCTCGTCGAGAGCGGGCCGGACGAGCCAGGCATAGGCTCCCGTAAAGGCGGCCACCAGCCCCGAGCAGACTGCAGCCGCAATGAGGCGCACCCAGTAAGGTCGCAAGTAATGAAGTAACCGCAGATACAACTTCATCGTACGCCCGCCTCCTGGCGGCGAAGCTGCTCGAGCACCACCTCCGCCGCGCGGCCAGACGCCCCTGGCGTCCCGAGCAATGCCCGCACGCGGGCCATCTCGGCCCGCATCCTTTCACGAGAGGACGCGTTGTCGAGGATGCGCCGCGCCTCGGCAGCCAGTCGGTCCGGCGTGGCGTGATGCTGGATGAGCTCGGGGATGAACGGCCGGCTAGCTACGAGGTTGGCTAGGCCGATGCTGTGGACCCGGACCAGCAGACGCGCGAACAGATAAGTGAGCCAGGGCAGCTTGTAGACGATCACCATCGGGGTGCCGATGATGGCGGCCTGCAAGGTCGCCGTGCCGGAAGCAATGAAGAGCAGATCGGCTGCGGCCATGACCCCGTTCGGGTCCCGCGCGACCAGGCGCACGTCCAGCACGGCGCCATCGCACAGGCGCTTGATCTCGTCCGGATCCACCGTCTCGGCGACCGCCAGGATCGCCTTGAGGGGCCGACCCTGGCCCTGTAACAGCCGCACAGCCTCCAGCATGACCGGCAGGAGTGCGCGGACTTCTCCGGCACGGCTCCCCGGCAGGAGGCCGATCACGCACGCCTCGCGCGGCAGGCCGTATGCGGCCCTCAGGCGATCCCGATCGTAGGACGACGCCACCTCATCCAGCAGCGGATGCCCGACGAACGTGCAGGGAACGCCGGCGCGACGGTAGAGCTCCGCCTCGAACGGCAGGATGACCACCACGTGGTCCACGCGGCGCTGGATCCACCGCATGCGGCGCGGCCGCCACGCCCAGAGCTGCGGTGCGATGTAATAGACCACGCGACGCCCGGCCCGCTTGGCAACGCGGGCGAAGTAGAAATTGAGCCCGGGATTGTCGATTAGGACGACGAGGTCGAGGGGGTCCTGTCGCAGCATCCGTCTGATGGCGAGAACCCGACGGGCCAGGGCACGGACCGCGGAAGGTCCGACGATCCCGATTACATTCAGGTGGCCCAGGCTCTGCACCAACTCCACGCCGGCGGCCTGCATGCGCGGGCCGCCCACGCCCAGAATCGAAAGCTCGGGGGCCTTGGCTTTCAGGGCGGCGGCAAGATTGGCGCCGTGCAGATCGCCCGAGGCTTCACCCGTGATGATGAGGATGCGTGGTGATCGCGTTGATGATTGCATAAGCCAGTTCCAGCGCAGCCGCGCCCTCCCGCCCCGAGACCAGCGGCTGGGCGCCGGTGCGGATCGAATCGAGAAAGGCCTCCAGCTCGAGCTTCAAGGGCTCCCGCCCGTCTCCCAGGACCAGCTCCGTCAAGACCTCGTAGCGCCCCGAGGTGCCCATCGTCCGACGCCCCACGATGGCAGTCTGCTGCGCCAGATCGACGACCACATAGCCTTCCGGCTGGAAGATGCGGACCTCGCGGAGCTTGGACTCGGCGACCCGGTTCGCGCTGAAGGTCGCCACGCAGCCGTTCTGAAAGACGACGCGCGCCTGCGCCACATCGGTCGTGGCAGACAGAATCGAGACGCCGCTGGCACGGATCTCCCGCACCGGCGCGCTGATGAGCCCCAACACCAGGTCCAGGTCATGGACCATCAGATCCAGCACCACGTCCACGTCCGCCCCGCGGGAGGTGAAGGGGGCCCAGCGCCGACACTCGATGAGCGTGGACTCCTTGACCGCATCCCGCGTCGCGCGAAAGGCCGCATTGAACCGCTCGATGTGCCCGACCTGCAGCGTCACGCCGCGGTCCGACGCGGCGACCACCAAGTCGCGCGCCTCCTCCAGGGTCGCCGTCATCGGCTTCTCCACGAGCACATGGAGCCCGGCCTCCAGACAGGTCCGCGCAATCGCGTGGTGCAGGAGCGTCGGCGTCACCACGCTCATGGCGTCCACGTCGGTCAGCAGCTCGCGGTAATCGGTCACGGCCCGGCAGCCATGCCGGCCGGCGATCGCAGTCGCCCGCGCCCTGTCCACATCCGCGACGCCCACGAGCCGGGTTCCTGCCAACTCCGCAAACACCCGGGCATGGTGCTGGCCGAGGGATCCGACGCCGATGACGCCTACTCTGATTGGCTCCATAAACCCCCGTTATTCGTTAATCGTCTTCCGTTTAACGCTTAACGTTTAACGTCTGTATCCCCACGACGGCGATGCCCGCAGCATCAGCGGCCGTAATGGCCTCCTCCCGATCTAGGAACACCGCTCGGCCGGCTTCAATGGCCAGCACCGCCGCGCCGCAGTCGGCCATCGCTCGGATGGTCCCCGGCCCGATCGCTGGCAAGTCGAAGCGTCGATCCTGTTGCGGCTTGAAGCGCTTGACCACGACGGCGCCCGAACGCGCCAACTTACCCCCGCGCCGGACCGCCTCATCCGTGCCCTCCACCGCCTCTACAGCCACGACGACCCGGTCCTTCACCACCACGCACTGGCCGACGTCCAGGCGGCCCACCGCCCCGGCCATCTCCCACCCGAACTCGATGTCACGCCATTCCCGTTTGGTGGGCGCTCGGCGGGTGAGCGTGCCCTCTTCGACCAGCAACCCATCGAGTCCAAAGGTGGATTCCCGGATGCTGATGCCCTCGTCCTCCAGCTCGGACGCGATGGCGCGCAACAGCGAGTCGTCCTTGCGGACGGACACGCGGCGCAGCAGCGCGAGCGAGCGCAGATCGGGGCGGATGTCGGAGAAGAGATGCGTCTTCTTGACGCCGCCGACCATAACGGCCTGGCACACGCCGTCCTGCTTGAAGGCCTTGATCAGCCGCCGGAGTTGGCCCAGCGCAATCCAATGGATCCTGTCCACGACCTTCTCCAGCGAGGGGTCGGCCTCCCCGGTCAAAGCCACGGCTGAGACGCGGTAGCCAAGCCGCCGCGCGTTCTCCGCAAACAGGAGCGGGAAGCGCCCGTTTCCGGCGATCAAGCCGATCCATTCTGTCCGTGCGTCCGGCATCTTCGCTCCTGCCGATCGGTCGGAAGCCGTCCTCACGTCGGATCACTCCTCCTCGCGTTCATCCGAGCCCTTGCAGATGCCGCGCTTCGTGCCATCCAAGAACTTCAGCAGGACCTGGACATCCTCGGACGTACCGAACTCGTCGCGGACCTTCTTGACCGCTTCGGCCAGCCGCAGGTCCGAGCGGAAGAGAGTCATATAGACCTGCTTGAGACGCCGGATGCGGTCATCCGAAAAGCCCTGACGTTTGAGCCCGATCGTGTTAACCCCGAACAGTCTGGCGCGATACCCGCCGGCCGCCCGCAAGAACGGCGGGACGTCCTGACCGACTGCCGAGCACCCTCCGATCATGCTATAGGCCCCGACGCGGACGAACTGGTGGATGCCGACGAGCCCGCCCACGATGGAGTGATCCCCGATCGTGATGTGGCCGGCCAGGGTGGCGGCATTCGCCATGATCACGTGGTTGCCGACGTGGCAGTCGTGGGCGATGTGCACGTAGGCCATCAGCACGTTGTGGTCGCCTACGCTCGTGACCCCGCCGCCGAAGGCCGTCGCGCGGTTGACGGTGACGTATTCTCTCAGGATATTGTGCGAGCCGATCCGGACGTAGGTCTCCTCGCCATTGTACTTCAAGTGCTGCGGCGGGGCGCCGAGAGACACGAAGGAATGGACCTGGCAGCGTTCCCCTACCTCGGTCCAGCCCTCGATCACGACATGCGAATCGACCCTGGTTCCGCGGCCGATGCGGACGTGCTCGCCGATCAGGGTATAGGGTCCCACGCTCACCTCATCGGCCAACTCGGCCTTGGGGTGCACGATGGCGGTCGGATGCACCTGGGGGCTCATGGCTCGTCCTCCGGCGCGGCCGTTCCGTCCGTGACCATCGCCATCAACTCGGCTTCGCAGACGAGGCTGTCCTCCACATAGGCTTCCCCTCGCATCTTCCAGTAGGGATGGCGGGCCCGGAGGACGTCAACCACGAACCGCAACCGGTCGCCCGGCACGACCGGCTTCCGGAACTTGGCCTTGTCGATCCCCATGAAATAGACCAGCTTCGCCCGGCCCTGGTTCGCGGATTTGAAGGCGAGGACCCCGCCCACCTGCGCCATCGCCTCGATGATCAGGACCCCGGGCATGATGGGCCGCCCGGGAAAGTGGCCCTGGAAGAACGGCTCGTTGACCGTCACGTTTTTGATCCCGATCACCCGCTTCCCGATCTCCAGCTCCTCGATGCGATCCACCAGGAGAAACGGGTAGCGATGGGGCAGGATCGCCTGGATTTCGGTGCTGTCCAGGCACAGTCCCTGGCTACGACTCTGGCTCACTTTGCCCCCTTGGCGTCCAATTCCTTTATTACGCGCTCCGTGAGATCGAGCGAGGGGTGGCTGTAGATGATCAAGGACCCGGCGCCGTTATCGCTCTTTTCCACCACGAGCGTGATCTTCTCCTTATCCGCAATGCTTCGGACGATCTGCTCGATGGTCTTGTTGAATTCGTCCAAGACCTCCTTCTTCTTCGCCTGGACCTCCTGATTGAGTTGCTGAACCTTGCGCTGGTACTCGACCATCCTGCGGCGGAAAGACTCCTCCTTCTCCTTCTTGGCCTCCGGGCTCAAGACGGCGCCTTGCTTGACGAGGTCTTCCTCGATCTTCTTGAGGTCTTCTTCCTCCTGATCGATGAGCTTCTGGCGGACTTTGACGTACTCCGCCAGCGAGTCCTTGATCTTCTTGCCGGACTTGGTGCCATCCAAAATCTTCTGGGGCTCGACGACGCCGATTTTCAGCTCCGTCCCCCAAGCCGGCACCCACACCGCCATTGCAAGCGCGATCACCGCACCCAGAACCATGTTGCTCAGCCTCATGCGCATGCCCTTTCCGACTTTTAAAAAAGCGTGCCGACCGAAAACTCGAACTGCCCAGGCCGTTCCCCGGTCCGCGGGTTAAGATTAAACCCATACGCCAGGCGCAGGGGTCCGAACGGTGAGATCCACCGCAACTCGAACCCCGTCGCAGGCCGCAGGTCCAGGCTCAGCGACTCTCCATCATCGAACCCCTTGCCATAGTCGAAGAACACTACGCCTTTCACCTTGAGCTCGGGCGCAATGGGGAAAATAAAATCGAAATTGAAGATAAGTTGCTTGTTACCCCCCAGGGGGCTCAAATCCGACGCCGTGGGACCGGCCCGACCGAAGCTGAAGCCGCGCACCGTCTGAATGCCGCCCACGAAGAAGCGGTCGCCGACCGGAAGCCGGCTGCCCGATTCGTAAGCGTGCGCCACGCCGAGCCGGGCGCGCGGGGAGATGACGGTGTCCCAGGCGACGGGGAAATACCACACCGTGTCCCCGATGTACTTGTAGAAGTCGTTGGACCCGCCCAGCGGGCCGCCGGCAAATTCCAGCGTGAGCCCGTACCGCGAGCCTTTGCTCGGATCGAAATAGTTGTCCCGTGTATCGCGCGCTACACCAAGAATGATTGCATCGGTAGTTGACGTCCCGATCTGCTGCTGGATCAACGGGGGAAGATCGGCGATGGGCACGTTGGTAACTCCTCCGCCGCCTAAAAAGAGTTTGCTGGCCAGATCGTTGGAGATCGTCAAGCGCTCGCGGAGCAGGCTCAAGCTCCCGCTCAGGTACTCCGAGAACCATTTGCCGAGCACGATGTCGCCACCGATGCGTTCTTCGAAGTAACTCACAAAGAACGTCTCGCGCGCAAACAGATCGATCTGGCCCGATACCGACTCGTCGAACAGGTAGGGCTCCCGGAAGGTCACAACTCCCAAGGACCGCCGCTGGCCAAGCTGCCCTCGGACCTTGAGGAGCTGGCCCCGTCCGAAGAGATTGCCTTCCGTGATGTCGGCCACGAGCCCCAACTTGTCCAGCGAGCTGAATCCCCCGCCCACGCTGAACGTGCCGGTGGACTTCTCCTTGACCTTCACGTCCAGATCGACCGTGTTCGGATCGACCTGCTTGGGAATGATCTCGACCGTCTCGAAGTAGTTCATGTTCTTGAGGCGTTCGTAGCTGCGCTTCATGGCGGCGGTGTCGATCAGCTCGGCCTCGTTGACGCGCAGCTCGCGGCGGATCACCTTGTCACGGGTCTTGTCGTTGCCGGAGATGTTGATGTTTCGGACGCGCACCAGAGCTTCTTCCTTGACCTCGAAGGTGACAGAGGCGGTCTTGGAGTCCGGGTCCGGCAGGATCTGCGGGTTCACATCCGCAAACGCGTACCCCTTCGTGCCATACAGGTCCGTGACCCGCGTGAGATCGTCCCGGATCTCCGCCATCTTGACGACTCCGCCAGTGGTCAGCTTGCTGCCGGTTCGGAGTTCCGCCTCCGAAAAGATCGTCTGCCCCTTGTAGCTGATCTTCGAGAAAGTGTACTGCGGGCCCTCGACGACGGGGAACCGGACCGTGAACCACTTCTTGTCGGGGCTCAGCTCGACCGAAGGCGTCCCGACCTGGACGTTCAGGTACCCTTCATCCAGATAGACCTGGCGGAGCCGCTCCACATCGTTGGCCAACTCGTCTTTCTTGTAGATGCCGGCGTCATCGTACCAGGAAGTGAGCCAGAAGTACTCGCGGGTCACGAGCGCTTTCTTGAGTTTTTTCTCCGGGACGGCCTTGGCGCCATCGAAGGCGACGGTCTTGATGCGGGCCCTGGAGCCCTCCTTGATGAAGAAGGTCAGCGATTTCCGCTCACCATCCAGGGTCTTGATGACCGGCACGATGCGCGCACTGAAGTAGCCTTCATCCTCGTAGAGAAGCCGGAGGCGCTCGACGCTGTCTTTGATCTGCTGCTGGTCTAGGAACGACTGGGGGCGGACCGTCAGTTTTTCGGTCAGTTTCTCGTCCTTGACGTTGTCGTTGCCGTCATAGAGGATTTCCGTCACGAAGGGTTTCTCCGTGACGACGAAAATCACCGCGACGCCTCCGGCCACCGGTTCAGTTTCCACGCGGACGTCCTCGAAGTACCCCATCTGGTAGACCGCGCGGATCTGCTCCCTGATCTTCTCTGCGATAAACGGCTCACCTTCCTTCAGTGAGATGCGGCCCCGGATGGCCGGTGCCTCGATCCGCTTGTTGCCCTGGACTTTGATCGCCTTGATCTGCTGAGCCGATTCTTGCGCGATGCCGATGCCCTGGCCGTAGGCCCAGATGAGCCCCACCCACATCAAGCCCCAGATCCCCAATATCGTGGACACTCTACGGGTGGACCCGCCTCCGAATAGCACAAACCCTACCAGTTTGGAGCCAGAACTGCTCGCGCCTCTCGTGCGGCAAAGCGGCACCTTTCCCTATCCTCTCCCGACACACGGAGCAGCCTCCAGCCATTCATCGAAGGCTTGGCTGAAACGTCGCAAAAAATCGAAGAAATTCTACAGATCGCCCTGCGAGAAGTAAAGGGAAAAAGCCTGTTGACGGCTCTCCCTGGTTCGCTTGACATTGCTGGGATTGGCCCGTAGAATCCGCTCGATATGCCTTTTCCGAAAGTCTCCAAGGCCATCATTCCTGCCGCTGGCCTCGGAACTCGCTTCCTGCCCGCCACGAAAGCCTCACCCAAAGAGATGCTTCCGTTGGTGGATAAGCCCTTGATCCAATATGCGGTCGAGGAAGCGGTCCGTGCCGGCATTCAGGACATCATCGTCATCACAGGCCGGGGGAAACGGGCCATTGAAGACCACTTCGACGTGTCCTTCGAGCTGGAAGAAAATCTCAAAGAAAGCGGAAAAGAGAAGTTGCTCAACGAAATCCGCAGGATTTCGGAGCTGGCAAATTTCTGTTATGTCCGCCAGCGGCACGCCAGGGGTTTGGGGGACGCGATCCTCTGCGCCCAACACCTCATCGGGAACGAACCGTTCGCAGTGATCCTCGGCGACGAGGTAATCGATGCGCCAATCCCCGCCATCGGGCAGTTGATCGAATGGCATGAAACCTTGGACACCCCTGTCCTGGGAGTGTACGAGGTCGAACCCGAGGAGGTGTCCCGCTATGGCATCATCTCTGCTGAACCGGTGGGGCCGCGGCGCTTCAAAGTCACCGACCTGATCGAGAAGCCGTCGCTGCAGGAGGCCCCTTCACGGCTGGCTGTGATCGGCCGTTACATCCTGCCGGGGGCGATTTTCCCCGTGCTGGAGAAGACGCCGCCCGGCAAGAACCAGGAAATCCAGCTCACGGACGCCTTGCGCGCGCTGGCGCGCTCGTCACCCATGCACGCGTTGCTCGTGGAGGGCATCCGGCACGACGCTGGCGACAAGCTCGGCTTCCTCAAGGCCACCGTCGAGTTCGGCCTGAAGAACCCCGAACTGGGAGACCGGTTCGCACGCTATCTCAAAGGGCTCAAGCTCTAGGATCTAGTGATGGCTGAGCAGGTTCAGAAAGACCCGTCGCAGGTGGAGATTCCGGATCGCCTCCTGCTGCTCCCGATTCGTGACATCGTCGTTTTCCCCTACATGGTCCTCCCGCTCTTCGTCGGCCGTGAGATGTCCATCAAGGCTATTGAAGCGGCGCTGGCCGGAAACCGAATCATCATGCTGACCGCCCAGCGCTCGCTGGAGGTCGAAAACCCCACCCCGGAGGACATCTATACCGTGGGGACGGTGGGGATGGTGATGCGGATGCTCAAGCTGCCGGACGAGCGGATTAAGATCCTCGTCCAGGGCCTGGCCAAAGCCCGCATCGAGGAGTTCGTGCAGACCGAGCCCTACTTCGAGGTCCGCATCAAGCAGCTTTTCGAAGTCAAAGTGCAAGGCCAGTCCCTGGAGGGCGAGGCCTTGATGCGGACCGTGAAAGAGCAGCTCGAACGGCTCGTGAGTCTCGGCAAGGTCCTGATGCCGGACGTGATGGTCGTCATCGAGAATCTCCAGGAACCAGGCCGGCTCGCCGACATGATCGTGTCGAACCTCGGGCTCAAGGTGGAAGCCGCCCAGGAGGTCCTGGAGATCCAGGAGCCGATCCCGCGGCTCCGGCGCGTCAGCGAGCTCCTGGCGGCAGAGATTGAAGTCCTCTCAATGCAGCAGAAGATCCAGGCCGAGGCCAAGGGCGAGATGGACAAGACCCAGCGGGAGTACTTCCTGCGCGAGCAGCTCAAGGCCATTCAGAAAGAGCTAGGTGAGCTGGACGAGCGGGCCGAAGAGGTCGCCGAGTTCCGTAAGAGCATCAAAGACGCCAAGATGCCGGAGAAAGTCCTCAAAGAGGCCGAAAAGCAGCTCAAGCGCCTCGAGAAGATGCACCCGGACACCGCCGAAGCCGCCACAGTCCGGACTTACATGGAGTGGCTGGTGGAGCTGCCCTGGAGCAAGAAGACTAAGGACAACCTCGACATCAAGGCAGCCGCGAAGGTCCTGAACGAAGACCACTACGACCTGGAAAAGGTCAAGGAGCGAATCCTGGAGTACCTCGCCGTCCGCAAGATGAAGGACAAGATGAAGGGGCCGATCCTCTGCTTCGTCGGGCCGCCCGGGGTCGGCAAGACCTCCTTGGGCAAGTCCATCGCACGGGCGCTTGGACGGGAGTTCGTGCGGATCTCGCTGGGCGGCATCCGGGACGAGGCCGAGATCCGGGGCCACCGCCGGACGTATGTCGGCGCCATGCCCGGCCGCATCATCCAGGGCATCAAGCAGGCCGGCTCCAGCAACCCGGTCTTCATGATGGACGAGGTGGACAAGGTCGGCGCGGACTTTCGCGGCGATCCCTCGGCCGCGCTCCTGGAGGTCTTGGACCCGGAGCAGAACCACGCCTTCAGCGACCACTACCTGGGTGTCCCGTTCGACCTCTCGGAGGTCATGTTCATCACCACAGCCAACCTCATCGACCCGATCCTTTCGGCCCTGCGGGACCGCATGGAGATCATCGAGATCCCCGGCTACTCGGAGGAGGAAAAGCTTGGCATCGCCAAGCGGTTCCTCATCCCCCGCCAGTTGATCGAGCACGGGCTCACCGAGAAACACATCACCTTCACCGACCGGGCGCTCCACCGCATCATCAACAACTATACGCGAGAAGCGGGCGTGCGGAACCTCGAGCGCGAGATCGCCAACGTGATGCGCAAGGTGGTTAAGAAGATCGCGGAAGGCGACGACCGGCTCTACACCATCACCCCGCCGTCTATCCCGAAGTACCTGGGCGTGCCCAAGCACCAGAGCGAAAGCGACGAGAAGAAAGACATCGTCGGGGTGGCCACGGGTTTGGCCTGGACCGAGTCGGGCGGGGACATCATTCACATCGAGGCGACGATCGTGAAAGGGAAAGGCGCCCTGACCTTGACAGGACATCTCGGCGATGTGATGAAAGAGTCGGCCCAGGCCGCGCTGAGCTACGTCCGCTCGCGGGACCGGCAGCTGGGCATCAAGCCAGGCGTCTTCGCCAAGCACGACATCCACATCCATGTGCCGGCAGGCGCGATCCCGAAGGACGGGCCTTCCGCCGGGATCACCATGGCCACCGCGCTCGCCTCCGCCTTCACCAACACGCCGGTGCGCCACGACATTGCCATGACCGGCGAGGTCACGCTGCGCGGACGGGTCCTGCAGATCGGCGGGCTCAAGGAGAAGATCCTGGCGGCCAAGCGGGTCGGCATTTTCAAGGTGATCCTGCCCAAGAAGAACGAGAAAGACCTGGCGGACATCCCCAAACATCTCCTCAAGGGAATGACCTTCATCTTCGCCGAGACGATGGACGAGGTCCTCAGCGCGGCCCTTCGCCGCGTGTCGTCTCGCCGCGGCGCGCACGCCAAGGCGGCCGTTCCATCCCGCCGCTCGACGATGAGCCGGCGTCCCGTCGCCGCTGCCCCGTCCAAACGCCACTGATGCGCCAGAGCCGGATCGGCGAGTTCGAACTGATCCGGTGCCTCCGTCGGGCGACAGCGATCCCGCGCGGTGTGCAGACGTCGGTCCTCGCGGGCATCGGCGACGACGCCGCCATCTTGAAGCCCCGGCCCGGCCGCGTCATCCTGGCCACCACCGATCTCCTCGCCGAACGCATCCACTTCGACCTGACGTTCACCAGCTACCGGCAGCTCGGCTATAAGGCCGCCATGGCCAATCTTAGCGACATCGCGGCCATGGGCGGCATCCCTCGGTTCCTGCTCATCGCGCTTGCCTTGACACCACGAGTAACGTCCCACGATGTCGAGGAAATGTACGCAGGGATCCGTGCGGCGTGCGACCCGGCCGGTGTGGCAGTGGTCGGCGGGGACACGTCCGCTTCCCGCACTGACCTGTTTCTGGCCGTGATGGTGCTGGGGGACGCCGCCCCGCGGGACGCGCTCCGGCGGTCCGGCGCTTGCGTGGGCGACCGCCTCTACGTGACCGGCACGCTGGGCGACGCAAAGGCAGGATTAGAACTTTTGCAGACGCGCAAGCGGACCAATTCCTACCTGATCACCCGGCACCTGACGCCGACGGCCCGGCTGAAGGAAGCGCGGCACCTGGCCGACGGCCGGCTTGCCTCCGCGGCCATCGACGTATCGGACGGGCTCGCCGGTGACATCCGCCACATCTGCGAAGAGAGTAGGGTGGGGTGTCTCATCGATACGCGAAAGCTCCCCCTCTCACCGCAGCTCCTCACCCACGCGCGGGCCCGCAAGCGGGACCCGATCACCTACGCGCTCAGCGGCGGGGAAGACTACGAACTCCTCTTCACAGTGCCGCCTGCCAAGGTCGCCCGCGTGGACTCGCTCATCCGTCAGCGACTGCTACGGGCCACCCCCATCGGCCTGATGACATCGCGACGTCAGGGGCTCCGTGTCATCGGCGCCGATGGCGCCGTGCGCCCGCTGACCGCCAAGGGGTACGAGCACCGCATATGATTCGTGCCACAGTCATCAAGGAGAAAATCCGCCAGATTCTTCATCTGGACGATTCGCCGCAACGGACCGCCCTGGCCTTCGCCGTAGGAACCTTCATCGCGTTTTCGCCGACATACGGTCTCCACACCCTCACCGCCCTCTTTTGTGCATGGGCGTTCCGCTTGAATCTTGTAGCCGTCCTCGCGGGCGCTTTCATCAATAATCCCTGGACGATCTTACCGATTATAGGAAGCAGCATGGGTGTAGGGTTGCTCCTGGTTCCGGTCGGCGCGTCTCCAGCGATTGACTGGAATGATTTTGCGTCTCGAATGCTGTGGGACCAATTCTTGATGCTTTGGCGTCAATTTAGGCCCTACCTGCTCCCCTTTGTCCTAGGGCACCTCGTCACGGGGATTATCGCCACAGGGCTGGCGTACATCATCGCCAACCAGGCCATCATTCGGTTCCGCGCGCACAAGGCGCGGGCCAAACAGCACCTTGCCCCCCCACCTCCATCATGCTAGGATTCCGAAGTGAATCCTCGTCCCTCGCTGGGCAAATCCCATTACGACGGCTCGGCGCTCATCGCCGACCCGATCCACGAATACATCACCTTCACCGTCCCCTTCGCCGTCCCCGCCGGGGATAAGGCGCGCGCCGCGCAGCGGGAGGCGACCGAGAAAGACCTGATCGATTCGCCCTGGGTCCAGCGGCTACGCTACATCTTCCAGCTCCAGAGCGCCCGGTGGGTCTATCCGTCCGCCGAGCACAGCCGATTCGTCCACTCGCTCGGCGCCATGCACGTCGCCGGCCGGTTCGCCTGGCACCTCTACCCCTTCTTGCAGAAGATCATCCCTGACGTGCCATCGGCCAACTACGTCGAAGAGCTGCTGCGCGTCACCGCGCTCGTCCACGACATCGGGCACGGCCCCTTTTGCCATTTCTTCGACGACAATTTCCTGAAAGCGTTCGGGCTCACCCATGAAAGGCTCGGCCAGCTCATCATCCGGGAGCACCTCGGGCCGATCATCCGCAAGATCCGGCGAAGCCCGTCCGGGCCGTTCGCCACCGGCGAAGAGTTGGACCCCGACCAGATCGCCCATCTCATTTTGAAGGACAAAAGCAAGGACATCTCGCGGATGCCGCGGTGGCTCAACTTTCTGCAGCCGGTCATCTCCGGGAGCTACACGGGCGACAACCTGGACTACGTGCTCCGGGACTCCTACATGTGCGGCGTAGCCGTCGGGCCGGTGGACCTCAGCCGGCTCATTCACTATACGATGATCACGCCGAAAGGCTTCACCATCCACAAGACCGGCCTGCCGGCTCTGCAGATGTTCTTGAACACGCGGATGTACCTCTACTCCAACGTGTACTACCACCGGACGACGCGGGCCATCGACATCCACCTGCGCGAGATCTTCGGCGACACGATGCGGCTCGTCTTCCCTCACGATCCGCGCAAGAAGATGGAAGAGTACCTGAACCTGACCGACTGGTCGCTGCTGGAAACGGTCCGGGGCTGGAAAAAGTCCCGCCACGCGACGCAGCGGCGGCTTGGGGAGGAGTGGGCACTCGTCCTGGGCCGGGATGTGAAGTGGAAGATGGCCTACAACACGGTCCTCAAGGAGAAAGGCCAGGAGCGAGGGATGGACTTTCCGAGCCGCGAGCAGTTCGAGAAACAGGTCCAGAAGGAGCTACCGGTCAAGCTGCAGACAATCCCCTTCCGCGTAGACATGGCGCCGCTGGACCCGCGGCCGGACCCCAAGGATACCCGTGGGATTCCGCTGTATGTCTATGACCCGGCCACGCAGGCCGTGTCCACGGAGCCCCTGGAGGATTTTCTGGACCTCCTCCCGACACGCATCGTGGTGTTCCGCGTCTACGCGCCCAGTCACGACTACGACGCGGAGCTCTCCCGCGCCGCCGCCGCCGTGCTCAACAAAGCCCCCTCCAGCATCGACACCAACGTTTGACGAAAATCTTTTATTGAGATCCGAGCGGAAGCTTGGCGAGGGAGAAGGGGTTGACTCGGGAGCCGTTGAGCCAGGCCGCCCAGTGGAGATGCGGGCCTGTGGCGCGACCGGACTGGCCCACCGTGCCGATCACATCGCCGCGCTTCACGCGCGCGCCGTCTTTGACTGTTGCCGAGTCCAGGTGAAAGTACATGGTGAACAGACCGAGGCCGTGATCGAGAATGACGCTGACGCCGCTGAAGAACTGATCGTCCACCATCCGGACGATCCCGTCGTTCGCGGCCTTGACCGGCGCGCCGAGCGGCGCGGAAATGTCCTCGCCTGAGTGCTGATTGCGCGGCTGGCCGTTCAGGATGCGCTTGCTCCCGAACGCCCCGGTAGCGGTCCCCTCCACCGGCACCATGAAGCCCATACTCCACAGACGTTCCGACGTAATGCCCGCCAGCACGGCCTTCACTCTTTCCTTCTCCAGATTGATCCTCTTTAAGGCAGCGGCGTCGGGCTCGACCTGATCCTTGGGCAAGGTCATGGACTGCACGCGGAACTCTTCCGCCTGCACCACGACCTGGTACATCCGCTCCTGATGTCCGTCCTGATAGGTGATCGCGGCCTTGAGGTCGACCGTGGCCGGTTCGTCCGCCATGTCGATGCCCACCAACGCGCCGAATTCACCCTCCCTCCCCGTCTTGAAAAAGGGGATCGAACGGTCACGGAACCGTCCTTGCACGGAGGCCGGATTCCCTTCAGCGACGACTGTGAGGTAGAGCACCTCGCCCTGCTTCGCCGTGAAGACTTTCTCGGCAGCAGCCTGGACAGAGTACGAGACACCGACGACCGCGAGCACGCACCAGAACGAGGTTGGGATCAGGAACGAGGCGCTACGGTAGCGAAGTAGGCGGATCACACCGAAGGCTAACGGAAGACGCGCTGGCCCGAGACCTGCGAGAGGAGCTCCTCCACGCGGCGGTTGGAGGAACTGAAGGGATCCATGCAGAGGATGGTCTCTTCCCAATAGCCGTTGAGTTTGAGGTACGTCCAGTCCACCGTGTAGGAGCGGTTCTTCGCGCGTGCGAACCGGATGAAGTCCCCCCGCACTTTCGCGCGCGTCGTCTGTGGCGGGGTCGTCATGGCGCGTTGGACGGATTCCTCGGGCACCAGTCGCTCCACCAGTTCCTGCCGCTCGAGCAGATAGTAGAGGCCCCGGGTCTGTTTCACGTCGTGGTACTGGAGATCCATCATGATCACCCGCGGATCGTCCCACCCGCACCCCTTCTTGTCCATGTACTCGAGCATGATCCGCTTCTTGATGACCCAGTCCAGCTCGTGGCAGAGCTGCATGGGGTCCTCTTCCAGACGATCGAGGACATCCTCCCACCGGCGCGCGACGTCGGCGGCGATCGGCTCTTCGTCTAAAGACCAGAGGTATTCCTTGGCGCGCTCTAGGTAGACGCGCTGGATCTCGACGGCCGTCAACTCGCGGCCGTCTTCGAGCTTGATCTTCTTCTTCAGCGTCGTGTCGCGCGCGATTTCCCGGATCGCCTTGACC
>DASQRT010000169.1:0-6946 GCA_035642795.1 Nitrospirales bacterium | reverse complement strand
GCACCGCCAGCGCGGGTGGCCCGTGCCAGTGTTTGCCCGCAAGGACGACACCGATACCTGCTATGAACGGCTGATCCCGCTCCTGCTGGAGCACCACGCAGTGATCCGACCAGCATTTGGCACGCACAACCTGCGCCACGTCGCGATGGTGATGGCCGAAACGGAACGTCATGGGCTCGCGACGAAGGTCGTGGAGCTCCAGATGCTGTACGGGATGGCCGAGCCGCTTCAGGCCGCCATCGTGGACGCCGGATATCGCCTGCGGGTCTACGCACCGGTCGGCAATTTGATTCCCGGCATGGCTTATCTCGTCCGACGACTTCTGGAGAACACCGCCAACGAGTCCATCCTGCGCCGACAGTTCCTGGGCAACCAGAGCCTCGACGAGTTGCTGAAGCCACCCACTCCCACCCATCTCTCCAGGGCGCCCATTGCTCTGCAGAATGCAATGGGCCATGAGGGGGAAGGTGAGGGAGGGGGGACGCCTCAGTGCGAGTTCGAGTTCACGAACGAGCCACACGCGGATTTCTCCCGAGCCGAGGCCCGCGAGCGCATGCGCGCCGCGCTCGCCTCCGTGCGCGCCACGCTCGGGCGGAGCATCGAGCTGGCCTTCCCCCCGCCCAAGGGCCTCACGAGACCGACCCTGACCGCACGCAACCCGGTCCGGCCCGAAGAGGTGGTCGGCGTCGTGAGCGCTGCGGTCCCCGAGGACGCGGACGAGGCCGTCGCCAGCGCGGTGGCGAGCGGCCGGTCCTGGGCGGCGACGCCCGCGTCGGACCGGATGGCGATCTTGGCGAAGGCCGCCGACCTGCTGCGCCGGCACCGGTTCGAGCTAGCCGCGCTGGAAGTCTTCGAAGTGGGCAAGGGCTGGCGAGACGCCGATGCCGACGTGGCCGAGGCCATCGACTTCCTCGAATACTACCGCCGACAGATGCGCCTCCTGGCGGAGCCGATCCGGCTCGGGACACTGCCGGGCGAGCTCAACCACCTGGTGTACAGACCGCGCGGCGTCGTGGCGGTCCTCTCCCCGTGGAACTTTCCGCTCGCGATCCCGACCGGCCTGGTGGCCGCGGCGCTGGTCACCGGCAACGCCGTCGCGTTCAAACCGTCGGAAAGGTCCCCGGTCACCGGGCACGCGCTGGTGGAAGTCTTCCGCGAGGCCGGGTTGCCGGACGGCGTCCTGCAATTTCTGCCTGGCGAGCCGGAAGCGGGCCGCCGCCTGGTCGCGCACCCCGACGTTCCCGTGATCGCCTTCACCGGCTCGAAGGCCGTCGGCCTCCAGATCATCGCCGATGCGGCGCGAGTCTCCCCAGGGCAGCGGGAGGTGAAGAAGGTCATCGCAGAGATGGGGGGCAAGAATGCGATCATCGTGGACGACACCGCCGATCTGGATGAAGCGGTGGCAGGCGTGCTCACCTCCTTCCTGGGCTACCAAGGGCAGAAGTGCTCCGCCTGCTCGCGCGCAATCGTCCTGGACGCCATTCACGACCCCTTCGTCGAGCGGCTGGTGGAAGCCGCGCGCAGCGTGCGCATGGGCCCACCCGAAGAGCCGGGCACGAGGCTCGGCCCCTTGATCGACGAACGCGCGGTGCAGAAGGTGCGGGACTATCTGGCGATCGCGAATCAGGAAGGGACGCCCGTGTTGCTGCCGGACCTCGCGCGACGGCCGGGGCCGAACTTCGTCGGACCGGCGATCGTCACGAACATCCGCCCCGAGCACCGTCTGGCCTGCGAAGAGATCTTCGGGCCGGTCTTGGCAGTGTTGCGGGCGCAAGACTTCGACGAGGCCCTGGCCTTCGCCAACGCGACCGAGTACGCGCTCACCGGCGGGCTCTTCTCTCGTAGTCCCCGCAACATCGCGCGGGCGCGCGAGGAATTCCCGGTCGGGAACCTGTACATCAACCGGGGTATCACCGGCGCGCTGGTGGGCCGCCAGCCGTTTGGTGGAGGCCGCCTCTCCGGTATCGGGGCCAAGGCCGGCGGACCGGACTACCTCCTCCAGTTCGTTGCGGGCTCTGTCATCTCGGAGAACACGCTGAGACGCGGCTTCAGCCCGGAGTTTTCCTGATCTCTTCCTCCATTACGACCTTGATCCAGTCCAGTCCGCTCGCTATGCTGCCGCCATGAAGTCCGCGGCGCTCCTGCTGGCCTGCCTCGTGCTGGCGTCCTGCGCGACCGCGCCGGCCTACGACGAGAGCTGGACCTGGGACTCGCCGGTGTTCGACGAGCTGGCGGTCCTGGGGAAGGCCGGCCTGTTGTCGTCGCAGCAGGACACCTTCTTCACATCGATCTGGACGCTGGGCGGTGGCGCGCTGCGACGCCGTCAGGAGTATGAGCTTCGCAAGCAGCACGAACTGTGGGTGCGCCGGCAGGTGGAGCTGAAGCGGATGAGCGTCGAGGAAGCGCACGCGCGGATCCGAGATTACACACCCTCCAAAGAGTACTGACCGGGAGTGAAAAAGTTCGAACGTGCTGAAAAAAAATATTGCGTGTGGAAAATACTGTGCTATAGTGCGTCTCCATGATGAGAGTTCAGCGTAGCCAGTCTCACTTACAACCGTCACATCAACCAGGAGGTGCTCCGTATCGATGAACGCATTAGACAACGCTGAAGGTGCCGTCTTACCAACGATGGCCCCAACGTCCGCTCCCGTTGAATCACCGGAAGAGTTGATCAGGGAGGGGAAAGCTTGGGGCCTCTCCACTGCGGTTGATCTTCACGACTGTAGGCCTGAAGCCATCCGGGACTGTGACCACATCGAGGCCTACGTCATCGCGCTCTGCAAACTGATCGGGATGAAGCGATTCGGGGAGTGCCAGATCGTCCATTTCGGTGAGGGACGGGTGGCAGGCTACTCGATGATCCAGCTCATCGAGACGTCCCTGATCAGCGGGCACTTCGCCAACGACACGAACCGGGCGTACCTCGACATCTTCAGCTGCAAGGGCTACGACCCTGCGGTGGTGGAGGAGTTCTCCCGGAAGTTCTTCGGAGCGCGCAGCAGCGTCAGTTCCGTCACCGTGCGCTACTGAGCGCACCTGACCGGGACCGAGCCGGGGCCGGCTCGAGCCCGTCAGGTTGGCAGCAAATTCACGACATCAATGAGCTGGCGGAGGCCTCCCGCGCTTCGGCTGTGGTACGGCACCACCAGCCGGGGCAGCGCCAGCAGTTCAGGCTCGTCCGCTTCCTCCTGGAGGGCGGACCGCTGCTCGATCTTGCCGTCCGTGCACAGGTGGGCAAACCGCACGTTGAGGTCGTCCACTTGCCCGGCCGTCAAAGGATGCTGCAGGCGCAACACCAGCCTCCCTTTCACGAACCGGCTGGAATGGTAGTTCCGATAGAAACCCTCAATCTCGGCCACGGCGTCCTCGGCCGAGTGGACCACTCGGAAGAGCCCGAGATCTTCCGGCGCGATCATGTGGGTCGCCAGCATGTCGTCCCGCACGAACTGCCCCCATTTCCGCCAGTAGGTCCCTCCCGGTAGATCCACCAGCACAATCGGATGCGGGTTGTTCTTGCCCGTCTGCAACAGCGTGAGGATCTCGAAGAGCTCGTCCTGAGTGCCGTACCCGCCGGGGAACACCGCGCACGCGTGGGATTCCCGCGCAAAGAACAGCTTGCGGATGAAGAAGTACTTGAAGTGGATGAGCTTGGGGTCGTCCACGATCGCCGGGTTGGGCTCCTGCTCGAACGGGAGCAGGATATTGACGCCGAAACTATTCTCCCGCCCGGCCCCCTCGTTCGCCGCCCGCATGATCCCCTCTCCCGCCCCCGTGATGACCATGTACCCACGTTCGGCCACGAGGCGAGCGAAGCGCCGTGCTAAGTCATAGATGGGATTGTCCGCCGGCATCCGCGCGGACCCGAACACGGCGACCTTCTGCCGATGCCGGTACTGTCTGAAGATCCGGAAGGCGTAGCGCATCTCCCGGAGGCTGCGATGAAGAATCTTGAGATCCAGCATGTCCAGACGCTGCTCCTGCAGCCGAAGGACCGAACCCAGCAGGTCTTTGAGTAGCGCAGCCTGCGGGTCCGTCGCTGGCAACGCCAGTAATTCCTCAAGCTGTTGGCGCAGGCGGTCGTCAGGAGTCGGGGATGTGGCCATCGTCGCTACCCTTGCTACACGCCCTTACTTCTTCGGCTTGAGCGCCCGGTCCGTCACGACCACGTCGGCCAGGAACCGGGCGAGGGTCTGGCCCAACGCCTCGCTGTTGAGCTTCTCCAGATCTTCGAGATCGAAGAAGACCACCGTCACGGTCCCCTCGCCTTCCACCGTTGTGCGGACTATGCTGCCGTCGCCCACGTTGGCAGCCTTGAGCACCAGCCGGTTCTTGGCCGCCAGTTCGGTCCTGGCAAACCGGGTCACGGCCTCGCTCCAGTACGACTCGATCTGCCCAGACAGCACGACATCGGCCGGGCCGGGAGGGACCGTCTGCCCCGGCTGCACGCGGGTGACCTGAAAGCCCGCGCGCTTCAGGTACTCCACCACGAAGTTCGTAATCTGATCGGCCGCCGACACGCCGGCCGGCACCAACGTGTCCACGGTCGACTCCACATAATGCTGGTAGCGTCCGACCTTGGACTTGTCGCTCCGCACGTCCTCAAACGGGACCACCGCCACCCGCAACGGAGTGGTGACCTTCTCGGGAGCGGGCACCGCGTCCATGTTGACCGAGAGCGGAATTGTCTGACCAGGGCCCCCGCACCCCACCACCGCAAGCGTCAGCATCGTCGCCACCGCCAAGCACACACCGTGTCTCACCACCATCCCTCCTTCCGCTTGAGATTCATGCAGGGAAACAGTTCGACCCCTGCGTCGAGCTTAGCCGATCAAGAAAGAGCCGCGCAAGCGCACCCCACCCATCCCTCCGGGGCGCCCCCAAAGGCCTACACCCGCTTTTTGAGGCTCAGCATGTAAGCCGTGAGGTCGTTGAGCTCCTGCTGATTCAGCGGAAACTTGGGCATGATCGATCCTGGAGAGGTGGACTGGGGATCGCGGAAGTGCTTGATCAGCCAGTCACGGTCGCGCTGGTCCCCGACGTAGGAGAGGTCAGGCCCCACCGCACCACCTTCACCGTGGATCCGATGGCATCCCATGCACCCGAACCGCTCATAGAGGACCTTGCCCGAGACGACGGCGGGATCGGTTCGCTTCATCGCCTGTAGGTCACGCACGGACAGCCCGATCAGGACAAAGACACCGACCAGGAACGCCGCCCCCACGCCGATCACCAGCGGCCGGGACGCGGGCTCCCGCTCGTGATGAGGGTCAAGGAACGGCAACGCCAGCAGCAGCGCGATGAAGGCGCCTGGGAGCATCCACGTGGCGATCGGCCCCAGGACGGGCCCCTCCATGTACTTGAGGAACTGGTAGTAGAAGAGAAAGTACCATTCCGGTACCGGGATGAAGCTGTGGTCCGACGGATTCGCCTTGTCCGTCAGGGGAAAGGGCACGAGCAGCGCCAGCATGACGACCACCAGAAAGACGCCGAGCATGACCACCGCGTCCATGAAGACCTGGCGGGGATAGAACGCCTCGCTGTGCTCGGCCGCGCGCTCCTTGCTCCAGGGGCCGGCCGGGCCCACGCGCCGCAGGATGAACATGTGGAGCGCGATCAGCGCCATGATGGCGGCCGGCAAAAACAGTATGTGGACCGCGAAGAACCGCGACAGGGTCAGGGCGCCCAGCGTGTCGCCCCCGCGCATGACCCTGACGAGGAACGTGCCCACGAACGGGACGCTGCCGACCATGTTGATCCCCACCTGAGTCGCCCAGTAGGCGTTCTGGTCCCAGGGAAGCAGGTAGCCGGTGAAGGCGAACCCCATCGTGAACAGGAGCAGCAGGACGCCGACCATCCACATCAGCTCGCGGGGCGGCTTATACGCGCCATACAGGAAGACCTGGAGCATGTGCAGGCCGATGGCAACCACCATCGCGGAGGCCCCCCAGTGATGGAGGCCCCGCACGAACGCACCGAACAGCACCTGTGTTTCGATGTAGCGGATGCTGTCGTACGCGTGGTCGGGCGTTGGCGCGTAGTAGACCGCCAAGAACATCCCCGTGATCGCCTGAAGGAAGAAGAGGAACAGGGTGGCCGAGCCGAAGACGTAGATCCAGGACGCGCCACCTGGAATCGGCTCGTCGAGCAAGGTCTCCTTAACGGGCTCCAGTTTGAGCCGGTTATCCAGCCATGCGTAGAGGTGGGAGAGCATGGCTAGATTTCAATCTGCTGCTGGGTGCCGGACTTGAATTCCTTGTACTGCACCAGCAGATGTCCGTTCTCGACCTTGACCGGCAGACGGTCCAGCGGCCGGGGTGCCGGCCCCCCGACGACTTTCCCATCGGGATCGAACTCGCTGCCATGGCAGGGACATTTGAACTTCCGCGCGCTCCCATCCCACCGGAAGCCGCAGCCGAGATGCGTGCAGATGGGGGAATAGGCCGTGATCTCGTTCGTCGCCCGACGCAACGCCCAGATGCCCTTGACGGCCGCCACTTCCATGTAGCCGTCGGTGACGGTCATGACTAGGTCGCGCTGGGTCGGCTCGTCAATGGGCAGGTCGCTCACCGGGCCAGCGTCCACCCACCGGCGCTCTCGCCGCTTGAGCGCGGGCGAAGCCACGTAGCCGCTCAACGGCACCGCCAGGCTGATGCCGATCAGGCCAGCCGCCGCGACAATCAGCCACGTAAAGAAGCTCCGCCGCGAACCAGAAGGCGTGTTGGTACGCTTAGGGTTCATCATCAGGCGTGGGGCGGCCGACGGGGCCACCCAGGCGGGCCCGCCTGGCAAGCAGCCAGGCAAAGATCAGGGTGCCGAACGGGAAGGTCAAGACCGCGCCCACCATCCAGCGGCTGGCCTCGGCGAACATGGCCGCCGTCTTGTAGATGAGCAGCACCAGGAAGGCGTCGGCGATGAGTCCGGTGACGAGCAGGCCCATCGAAAC